>CAMWUZ010000013.1 GCA_947177595.1 uncultured Porphyromonadaceae bacterium
AGGACAATGCACAATTGTTTATTCCTAATGGAAGCCTGGATGCATATAAATCAGCCGATGGATGGAGGGACTTCAAAAATTTTATAGTTGAAGCAACTGAAATCACTCTCAACAAAATTACATTAGAGCTTACTGAGAGTAATTCCTACACCCTAACAGCTACAGTTCTTCCCGAAAACACCACCGACAAGACTCTGACCTGGAGCAGCAGTGATGAGGAGATTGCAACTGTAAGCGCGACAGGCTTGGTAACGGCAATCAAGGAGGGTACAGCAACCATCACCGCAACCACGGCAAACGGCTTGACTGCCACTTGCACCGTGACGGTTAAACAGTTGGTGGTGCTACCAACTAAAATAACATTCAAGCGTTCAAGCATCAGTCTTCATATTGAGCACACCAATGTCCTTGTTCCCTCAATTGCCCCTACTTCCGTCACCGATAAGTCTCTTACATGGGCATCGAGCAATCCCTCTGTGGCTTCTGTTGATGCTTCGGGCAATATCAAGGGGTTAAGCCTTGGCGAAACCATCATCACTGCCACTACATCAAATAATCTCACTGCCTCCTGCAAAGTCACTGTTATTCCGTGGGCTGTTGGAGGAATCGAATATCTGAGAATACCGGGTGGAGGAGAAAACGGTGAGGATATCGTAAGGGTTATAGGTGGAGAGCCTGATGTGGAAGGTAATCTTACCATACCTGATGAGGTGGAAATCGAGGGTAAGATTTATATCGTTGCCGAGATCGAAGATGAGGTGTTCAAAGGTAAGACCGATATAACTAAACTTATTATTCCTAAGACCGTTGTCAAAGTCGGTAATGAGGCTTTCGCCGGCTGCACAAACCTCGTTGAAGTTGAGGCTGAGGACGGTACCAAGACGCTAACCTGCGGAAAAGATGCGTTTAAGGACGCACACATAGCCACACTCTATCTCGGCAGAAATACAACCGGCTCACCCTTTGCGGGCAATGATGCGCTGCCCGACCTTAAGATTGGTCGCACAGTTACCTCTCTCTCTTCCGCCGACTTCAAAGGTTGCACCGGAATTAAAGATGTATGGGCTTATCCCTCAGTGCCACCTGCACTGCCTGATGATGGCTTTGAGCAGAGCGTTTATGATAATGCCACACTCCATGTTTCTGATGCCACGGAGGCTACATATAAAGTTGCCGAAGGATGGAAGAATTTCGTTGTTACTCAAGGGCTCAACGAGATTCTGCCGGAATCAATGACGCTGAATATCACCGAACTTGAACTTAAAGAGAAGGCATCAACTACTCTTACAGTAACTTTTACTCCGGGCGAGACTACAAATAAGAGGGTTACATGGCGGTCAAGCAATCCTAATGTGGTGAGTGTCAGCTCAACAGGTAGAGTGACAGCGGTAAGAACCGGAACGGCAGTTATTACCGCGACATCAGTTACAACAACTCAGGATGGTGTTACTCCAACCGCTACCTGCACCGTTACTGTCGTACCTCAGACCGCCACTGTTGACGGCATAGACTATGAGATTGTGATTGGCGGCGGTGAGGACGGCAAGGATATTGTGAAAGTGACCGGTGGAAAAACCGATCCGGACGGCAACTTGAGAATTCCTGACGAAATCGAGATAGACGGTAAGAAATATCCTGTAACAGAGATTGGTGACGGAGCTTTCAAGAACCGTACTGACATCAGGAAACTCATAATTCCGGCTACTGTTGTCACTATCGGTAATGAGGCTTTCGCCGGATGCACGAATCTCGTTGAAGTCGAGGCTGAGGACGGAGAGAAACTGCTTGATTGCGGCACTGACGCTTTCAAGGACGCCCCGATAGCTATACTATATCTCGGCAGAGACACATCCGGATTACCGTTCACCGGTAAGGATTCACTCACGGATCTAACTTTCGGTGACAAGGTCACTGTTATCGATCCGGCTGACTTCAAGGGCTGTACCGCCATCAGAAATATCACCGTATATGCTCCCGTTCCACCGGAGGTATATGAGGAGAGCTTCGAGGATAATGTATATGAAAACGCAACCCTGCGTGTGCCGGACGAGAGTGTGGAGGACTATAAGGCTGACGAGGTATGGAGCAGGTTCTTCAATCTTCTTGGCGTAAGCGAGATTCGCCCGATAGATATTGAAATGGAGCTTGCTGATGTTGAACTTACCGAAGGCGAGTCAACAACACTCAAAGCTATAATAACTCCCGAAAATGCCACTGAAAAGAGCGTGACATGGAGCAGCAGCGCTCCCACCATCGCTTCAGTGGATAATAACGGTAAGGTGACTGCACTTGCTGCTGGCACCGTGACAATAACAGCTACGACCTCTAATGGTCTTACCGCAACCTGCACCGTTACTGTCGTGCCTCAGACCGGCACCATTGACGGCATAGACTATGAGATTGTGATTGGCGGCGGTGAGGACGGCAATGATATTGTGAAAGTGACCGGTGGTAAAACCGATCCGGACGGCAACTTGAGAATTCCTGACGAAATCGAGATAGACGGTAAGAAATATCCTGTAACAGAGATTGGTGACGGAGCTTTCAAGAACCGTACTGACATCAGGAAACTCATAATTCCGGCTACTGTTGTCACTATCGGTAATGAGGCTTTCGCCGGATGCACGAATCTCGTTGAAGTCGAGGCTGAGGACGGAGAGAAACTGCTTGATTGCGGCACTGACGCTTTCAAGGACGCCCCGATAGCTATACTATATCTCGGCAGAGACACATCCGGATTACCGTTCACCGGTAAGGATTCACTCACGGATCTAACTTTCGGTGACAAGGTCACTGTTATCGATCCGGCTGACTTCAAGGGCTGTACCGCCATCAGAAATATCACCGTATATGCTCCCGTTCCACCGGAGGTATATGAGGAGAGCTTCGAGGATAATGTATATGAAAACGCAACCCTGCGTGTGCCGGACGAGAGTGTGGAGGACTATAAGGCTGACGAGGTATGGAGCAAGTTCTTCAATCTTCTGGGCGTAAGTGAAATACGCCCGATAGACATTGAAATGGAACTCGCTGATGTTGAACTTACCGAAGGCGAGTCAACAACACTCAAAGCTATAATCACCCCCGAAAATGCTACAGACAAAACTGCTACCTGGAGTTCAAGTAATGAGGCGGTTGCTACAGTAAGTGCAACAGGCTTGGTAACAGCAATCAAAGCCGGAACAGCCACAATCACCGCTTCAACTGCTAACGGTCTTACCGCAACCTGCACCGTGACAGTGAAGGAGAAGCCCGCAGGTATCGTGGGTGTTGAAGGAGAGAGCCAAGACGCGGTGCGTGTTGAGGGTGACAAGCTAATTGCTCCTGAGGGTAGCGCAATCTACGACCTGAACGGACGGCGAGTAAACGCCAACGGGCTGCGTCCCGGCATTTATATCGTGCGTATGTTCAACGGCAAGTCTATGAAAGTTATGGTGAAATAAAACATTTATACAGCAGTGTAATAATAAGGAGAGGTCGCCGATATGGTGATCTCTCTTTTTCTCGTTTATGCAAAAATTATTACTTTAGCAGAAAAATAAGATATATGGAACAGAAAAAACTTTTTCTGCTTGATGCATACGCACTCATATACCGCGCTTATTACGCGCTAATCCGTTCGCCGAGGATTACCACGAAGGGGGTCAATACTTCGGCGATTTTCGGTTTCTGCAATACTCTCGATGAAGTGCTCCGCAAGGAGAATCCCACTCACATTGCCGTTTGCTTCGATCCGTCGGGGAAAACCTTCCGCCATGAAGCTTACGCCGAGTACAAGGCTCAGCGCGACAAACAGCCGGAGGATATCACCGCTTCCGTTCCATATATCAAGCGTATTCTTGCAGCATATAATATCCCGTCGATAGAAGTGGAGGGATATGAGGCTGATGATGTTATCGGCACTCTGTCGCGTCTCGCCGAGAAAGAAGGATTCATCACCTATATGATGACTCCGGACAAGGATTATGGTCAGCTCGTGACCGACAAGGTGTTCATGTATCGCCCGTCGCTACGCGGAGAGGGTTTTGAAATACGCGGTCCCAAAGAGATATGCGCCAAGTATCTGATAGATGATCCGAAGCAGGTTATAGATATGCTCGCACTCGAGGGTGATGCGAGTGACAATATTCCGGGTTGTCCGGGTGTTGGAGAAAAGACTGCCGCCAAGCTGATCAGCGCCTGGGGAAGTGTGGAGAATCTGCTGAGTCATACTCAGGATGTGAAAGGCGCTCTTCGCCAGAAAATCGAGGACAATGCCGAGAATATCCGGTTCTCGAAATTTCTTGCCACTATAAAAACGGATGTGCCGATCGGTGACATTACTCCCGGCTCGCTGAAACGCAAGAGCCTGAATGTTGACGCTCTTATCGAAATATATCGCGAACTTGAATTCCGCACTTTCCTCAACCGTCTCGGAGCGTCACAGTCACCCGCCCTATCTCAGACTCCCGCCGAAGGAGAGATGGGAAGCCTGTTTGACGTGGCGCAGGAGGCTCCGAAAACATCATTGAAATCAGGTAATTATGATTATAAACTCATAACCAATCCTATAGAGACTGCCGAAGCGGTGAAATCGCTGCTGGGCGAGGAGATGATTGCCATAGCTGTAAACGCAACAGGCGAATTTGCAATGATAGCGAGGGTAAATGGCATTGCACTGAGCGCAGCCGAAGGGAAAGCGGTGTATATAGCGATGCCTGAAGAGAGGGAGCAGAGAGCCGAGATATCTGTGGCTCTGCAGCCTCTGTTTGACAAGATTCCCCTCGTAATCAGCCATAATGTCAAGAGGGAAATTATCGCTCTGCGTAGAGAAAACATCTATATCTCCGACAAATATTACGACACCTCCGTTGCCCATTATCTTATAGATCCGGAGATGAAACATGAGCTCTCTTTCGTTGCTTCCAAATATCTGGACTATGCGCTTATAGAGCCGGAAACGGCAACGCCGAAATCAAAAGCGGCACCGCTATCGCGCGAGGATGCGGCAATTCGTTTCGGTGAGATCGCCGATATTACGCTGCGCCTGTATCCGATTCTCGCAAAGGTTATCAGTGAACAGAACCTTGAGCCGCTGCTCACTTCCATAGAGATGCCGCTGGTGAGAGTTCTAGCCGATATGGAGTGGACCGGTGTGAGAATAGATGTGAGAGAACTTGCCGAACTGGAGCGCCGCTTCACCGCACGCCTGAATGAGATGGAGAGCAAGATTTTTGAACTTGCCGGGGGCTCGTTCAATATCAGTTCACCGATGCAGGTTGGAGAGGTGCTTTTCGAGCGGATGAAAATTGACAGCAATGCCAAGCGCACCAAAAAGGGAGGCTATTCCACGACAGAGGAGATTCTGGAGAAATTGCGTCCTGCAAATCCGATTGTAGATCTGATTCTTCAGCATAGAGCGCTGAAAAAGTTGCTGACTACATACGTCAAGGCTCTCCCGGCGATGGTGAATCCGGCTACCGGTAAGATACATACGTCATTCAACCAGACCGTCACCGCGACGGGACGCATCTCCTCCACCAATCCCAATCTCCAGAATATTCCAATACGTTCGGATGACGGCAGGGAGATAAGAAGGGCATTTGTAGCCGACCCCGGAGATTTGCTGATGAGTGCAGACTATTCACAGATTGAACTCAGGCTAATGGCGGTGATGAGCGGTGACAAGGATATGATAGACGCATTCCTGTCAGGTGAGGATATTCATCGCGCCACAGCTGCCAAGATATATCATGAGTCGCTTCAGGATGTCACGGATACCCAACGCCGCAATGCCAAGACCGCTAATTTCGGTATAATCTACGGAATCTCGGCATTCGGACTGTCGGAGCGTCTGGGAATTCCGCGTGCCGAAGCCAAGACATTGATAGACGGCTATTTCCGCACATATCCGGGCGTAAAGGAATATATGAACCGAAGCGTGGAGCAGGCGAAACAGCAGGGATATGTCACCACGGTGAAAGGTCGCAAGCGAATGCTGCCGGATATCAACAGCCGCAGCTCTGTAGTGAGAGGCTATGCGGAACGAAACGCCATCAATGCGCCGCTACAAGGCTCGGCGGCAGATATAATCAAGCTCGCCATGGTTGAGATAGACCGCCATATAGCTGAAGCGGGACTTGAGTCCAGAATGATTCTGCAGGTGCATGACGAACTTGTATTCAATGTGAAACCTGATGAACTGCCGGAGCTGCAGAAGATAGTGATAAAAGATATGGAGGGGGCTTTTTCGGCAGCCGTACCCCTCACTGTGTCAAGCGGCACAGGTACAAACTGGCTGGAAGCTCATTGATGCAAAAGCCTGTGGACATAGCGATTATCGGAGCGGGCAACAGGGGCTGCAAGTACCTGACCCTCCTTGCCGGAATGCCTGACAAGGCGAATGTTGTAGCCATTGTGGAACCGGACACACGCAGGGCGGCTCATGCGGCTACTATTCTCCGCGATGCCGGATTGCCCGAGCCGGTGGTGTTTGCGGGCTGTGAGGATATGCTGCGAAGTTGCATTCCTGCAGCGGCAATTATAGCCACGCCGGAGCGTGGACACTATTCTCAGGCGATGCAGCTTTTAGACAAGCGCGTGAATATATTGATTGAGAAACCGGTCGCTACCACAATTGAAGAGTGCGAAGCTATCGCGAACAAGGCGGAAGAGGTGGGAGTTGTTGCAGGAGTGTGTCATGTTCTCCGCTATCATCCTTATTTTTCGGAGCTTATACGCATAGCCACGGACGGTTCACTCGGAGAGGTGGTGAGCGTGTCGCATCGGCTCGGTGTGGGAATTGACCGCGCCTGTCACACATTTGTACGCGGTCCGTGGGGTATTCCACGCCTCACCTCTTCAATGATTCTGTCCAAGGGGTGCCATGACCTTGATCTTGTTACGGCAATCACCGGTAGCCACGCAGAGAAAGTGTATAGCGTTGGAGGAAGGCATTTTTTCACAGAGGAGAGCCGTCCCGATGGGTCTGCAGAACGTTGTATCAACTGCGCGATAGAGAAAAATTGCCGCTTTTCTGCAGTTGACCTTTACAGGCGGAGAAAAGAGTGGATCAGCGGTTTCATTCCCGCCGATGGCGAAACCGTAAGTGAGGAGATAGAAAGGCAGTTAAGCAAGGGTGACTATGGTAGATGCGTGTTTGCCTGCGAGAATGAAACGGTTGACAGGCAGATTGTTACGGCGGCTTTTGAAAATGGCGTAGTGGCGACAGTCACCATGAATCTTTTTACGGCAGAGGACAGCCGCGATACACATATATGCCTTACCGGTGGAGAGATTCACGGCAATGGCAGACGTATAAAGATTTTTCCGCTGAGAGGAGAGAAAACGGTGATTGACTTCAGCGCCCGAACCGGGGCTCCATATCATGCGGGCGCAGACAAGGCTGTGCTTGAGGATTTTATAAAAGCAATAACTACTCCCGGCTATAAGATGCTTGCTACAATAGATGAGGTGATGGAGAGTCACCGGATATGTATGCTGGCTGCTCTTTAGAAATTACCAGTCATCAAAATCATCATCGCTGAAGGCACCTCCGGCTATATCATCGAAATGGTTGTCGTAGCTATAATTGTGGTTGAAATCATCAAGATCATCGTAATGTGGATTATAGTTATCGTACGTGGAGCGATGAGATTGGGAATAATCGCGATGATTGCTGTGTGAAGTGCCGTTGAAGGAGTTCCAGATCCACCGGAAGAGAATAATATCTCCTATTGTTTTCCAGAATGCCATATATGTCGGTTGTGCTTTAAGTTTTGACTATGAAGCGTTCGCTGGCTGGATTGTAGGTGAGGGATGACCGGTCGAAATAGCGGTTTAGCGCTCCGCTTTCGCCGAGGGCTGACGGGGTGCCGATTGTGAAACCTTTGTCGCGGTCAAGCATCCATACTTTGTCAGCTATCTGGAGAGCGATATCGAGGTCGTGGGTTGACTGGAATATCACTTTATTCTTCACCCTGGCAAGAGAAGCAAGCAGGCTCATCAGGTCGGCTTTGCTGGGATAGTCAAGAAAAGCCGATGGCTCGTCAAGTATAATAATCGGAGTGGACTGGGCGAGTGCCTTTGCTATCATTGTTTTCTGTCGCTCGCCATCGCTGAGGGAGTCCATCGTGCGGTTCTGAAGATGAGAGATGCCCACCACCGCCATAGCCTCGTTCACCGCATCGCGGTCTTCCTTGCCAAGTGTACCCCAGAATCCGGTATAGGGACTTCTGCCCATCTCTACAACCTGCCGGACAGACACATTATTCAATGTCATGCGGTCGGTGAGCACCACACTTATAATTTTTGCCAACCGTGTCTCGGAATAGTCCGGGAGTTTTTTCCCTTCGACAATCACTTCACCTGCAAGCGGACTCAGGAATCCGGCTATTGTGCGCAAAAGAGTTGACTTCCCGGCTCCGTTTGAACCGATAAGACAAGTAAATTCGCCGCGCAGTAATGAGGCGTTAATGCCGGTAAGTATCTCTGTATCGCCACCTCTGTTCCGGTAGCCGATGCTCAGATTTTTCAGCTCTATGGCAACTCTATTTTCCATTGACATAATAAATATAGCGGAGTATGGCAAAAATAGATATTCCCGCGATATATCCCCAATTTTTTTGTACTTTTGCGGTTTAAAAATCAATAATTATCGCGTAGCGTTGGAAACCAAGTACATATTCGTTACCGGCGGAGTGGTTTCATCACTCGGAAAAGGCATCATATCCGCCTCTCTCGCCTGCCTGCTGAAGGCGCGCGGATACAGGGTTACTATTCAGAAGTTTGACCCGTATATCAATATTGACCCGGGCACACTCAATCCTTACGAGCACGGAGAATGCTACGTGACTGTTGACGGACATGAGGCGGATCTTGACCTCGGACACTATGAGCGATTCACCAATGTCAATACCACCCGAGCCAACAATGTGACTACCGGAAGAATATACCAGAGCGTAATCGATAAGGAGCGCCGCGGAGACTATCTCGGCAAAACGGTGCAGATTATTCCTCATATCACCGATGAGATAAAGCGCAATGTGATGCTGCTCGGCAAAACCTGCAATTTTGATTTTATCATTACCGAGATAGGCGGCACCATAGGCGACATCGAATCGCTGCCTTTCATTGAGAGTGTGCGTCAGTTGCGGTGGGAATTAGGTCAGGACAGCCTGTGCATTCACCTTACCTACGTGCCTTATCTCCATGCGGCAAAGGAGCTTAAAACCAAGCCTACACAGCACTCTGTAAAGCTCCTTCAGGAAGCCGGAGTGCAGCCTGACATACTTGTGCTACGCACCGAGCAGGATATTCCGGCGGCAATGAGACGGAAGATAGCGCAGTTTTGCAATGTGTCGCCGGAGGCGGTAGTGCAGTCGATCGACTGCTCGTCAATCTACGAGGTTCCGGTGATGATGCACGCGCAGCATCTTGACGAGATTGTTCTCACCAAGACCGGAATCACTCCGGAGGGTGAGCCTCACATGGAGCCGTGGATGCATTTCCTTGAGAAGATGCATAGCGCCACCGAGGAGGTAAACATAGCCTTAGTGGGTAAGTATGTAGAGTTGCAGGATGCGTACAAGTCTATCAATGAGGCACTCTTTCACGCTGCAACTTACAACGATCATAAACTCAGACTCACCAGCGTTCATAGCGAAAAAATCACTCCTCACAATGTTGAGGAGCTGCTTGGCGGCATGGACGGAGTGATTATAGCCCCGGGCTTCGGTCAGCGAGGAATCGAAGGAAAATTCACAGTTCTCGAATGGTGCCGCACACACGATATTCCCACTTTCGGGATATGTTTGGGAATGCAGTGCATGGTAATTGAATTTGCCCGCAATGTGCTGGGACTTAAAGATGCCAACAGCACTGAGGTAAATCCGCTGACAAAGGACAATGTGATTGACCTGATGGATGAGCAGAAGAGTCTCAACAATCTTGGCGGCACGATGCGTCTGGGTGCATACGACTGTCATCTCGCGACAGACTCCAAAGCAGCTCAGGCATACGGCACTACCGATGTGAAAGAGCGTCACCGCCACAGATTTGAGTTTAACAATGACTACCGCGCCCGCTTTGAAGAATCAGGCATGAAATGTGTGGGGGAAAATCCCACGACTCATTTGGTGGAGGTGGTTGAAATCCCTGAGAAGCGTTGGTGGATAGGCACTCAGTACCACCCCGAATACTCAAGTACAGTGCTCAACCCTCATCCTCTTTTCACCTCATTCATAAAAGCCGCAATAGCCTACAAAGGTGAAAAGCTGATGGAAAAATTTGCTGAAAAATAACAAAATAAGATATGGATAAAAACACCCTCACCGGAGTGCTCCTGATGGGAGCAGTGATACTCGGATTCATGTGGCTCAACAAGCCATCTCAGGAAGAAATAGAGCGTCAGAGAGAATTAGCCGAGGAGCAGGCTCGGCAGGCGCAGGAAGCCGCTGAAAACCAGCCGGTACTCACAATCGACAGCGTCAGTGACCTCGAAAAGGCGCAGATAGCAGCGACAGTGGAGCAGCTCGGCACACTTGACACTCTCACCGGAGCGCGCACTCTGCAGATGCCTGACGCAACACTCACGCTGTCAAAAGACGGAGTGACTGGCGGCTCAGTCACCACTCCGGCAGCAACCGTGCCCGTTGCAGACATTCTCTCGGCATCATACGGCAATCTCAGCAAAGAAACCGCCTCACAGGCGATTGCCACTCTGCGCCAGGCACTTGCATCTGCCGCCCGCTACAAAGGATTTGCCCGTTACCTGACCGGTACCGACCAAACAGTTGAGTTGAAAAACGATGACCTAACCCTGCAGATTTCATCGCACGGTGGCATGATTTCATCAGCAATTCTCAACCACTACAACCGCTATGACTCAACCGCAGTTGATCTCATGGTCAAAAACGTTGACTCATACAGCTTTACCCTTCAGACGCCCACCCAGCGCTTCCTCACCTCGGAGTTTTATTTCACCCCAACCGAAATAACCGACTCAACAGTAACCATGCAGCTCAATCTCGGTGATGGCGCTACCTGGGCACTCCGTTATTCTCTCCCCTCGCAGGGCTACACTGTGAGAATGGAAATACTCCAGAACGGAATGCAGGCAATCATTCCCGCAAGTACCGCCGAAATGGACTTCCAGTGGAATCAGAAAATGGCGCGCAACGAGGCGGGCAAAATGTTTGAGGAACGCAATTCAGCGCTATACTATATGTTTGTAAACGGCGATGTTGAAAACCTAAAGGAGAACAGCTCACAGGCAAAAGAGGTGAAAGAGCGCATCAAGTGGATCGGATATAAAAACCAGTTCTTCACCGCGCTCCTCGTAGCCGACCAGAACTTCACCTCAGCCCAGTTTGACAGCGAAGTGCTTGAGCATGACCCCGGCTACCTCAAGCAGATGAGCACCGAGGCAACCCTCGAATACAACTCATCCAATCCGACCCCCGCCGCTTTCACATTCTTCTTCGGTCCAAACTCCTATCCACTCCTCAGCGATCTGCAGGATGAGCTCGCACCGGGACAGAACCTCCACCTCACCAACCTCATACCTCTCGGCTGGGCACTCTTCAGATGGATCAACACCCTCATAGTGATTCCCGTGTTTGACTTCCTCGGCAAATACATCACCAACTACGGTATAATAATCCTCATCCTCACCATTTTCATCAAAATCATCCTCTTCCCGTTCACATACAAGAGCTACATGAGTCAGGCGAAGATGAGAGTACTCGCTCCCGAAATCAAAGAGATCAATGACAAATATCCCGGTAACGAAAACGCCATGAAGCGCCAGCAGGAAACAATGGCACTCTACTCACGAGCCGGTGCCAGCCCATTCTCCGGCTGCCTGCCAATGCTCCTCCAACTCCCGATACTCATTGCGATGTTCAACTTCTTCCCGTCAGCAATCGAGCTTCGCGGCGAGCCTTTCCTCTGGGCGAAAGACCTTTCCGCCCCCGATGCCATAATCTCATGGAGCACAAACATCCCCCTCATCTCCTCGACTTTCGGCAACCATATCAGCCTCTTCTGTCTGCTCATGACAGTTGTAAACATCATCTACACCCGCATAAATATGCAGAGCCAGCCCGGAGGTAACTCCATGCCCGGCATGAAATGGATGATGTATCTCATGCCCGTAATGTTCCTTGTATTCTTCAACAACTACGCATCCGGTCTGAGCTACTACTACTTCCTCTCCCTCCTCATCACCATCGCTCAGACCTTTGTATTCCGTAAAGTCGTTGACGAAGAAAAAGTGCGCGCCACAATGAAAGAAAACGCCAAAAAACCTCGCAAGAAAAGCGGATTTATGGCACGGCTCGAAGAAGCGCAGCGCAAACAGCAGGCAATGCTCCGCGAACAGGAAAAACAGCGCGCAAAAAACCGCAGATAGCCAACTAATAAAGATACAAAATCAATGCTTAACAAAAAGATTCAAGACGCACTCAACGCCCAGATCAACGCAGAATTCTGGTCAGCCTACCTCTATCTCGCCATGGCACTCCACTTCAAAGCTGAAGGCAGAAGCGGAGTAGCAAACTGGTTTGAAATCCAATTTAAAGAAGAGCAGGCACACGCTCAGATATTAATGAACTACGTCAACCAGCGTGGAGGCAGAGTGACCCTCGCACCAATCGAAGCCGTTCCCGCTACATGGCCCAGCATACTCGATGCATTCAAAGCCACGCTCGAACACGAACAGAAAGTCACAGCACTTATCAACAACCTCTTCGCACTCGCAGAACAGGAAAAAGACTACGCCACTCGCGACCGGCTCCTATGGTTTGTGAGCGAACAAGTTGAGGAAGAAGACAACTGCCGCACACTGATTGACAAATTCACCCTCGTGGGTGACAACGGCATGGGAATCTATATGCTCGATAACGAACTCGCGTCACGCACATACACCGAACCCTCACCGCTTGCAACAGCAGAGTAACCTAACCCCAACATATACCGGTAAAAGAGGCGCCATCCGGCGCCTCTTTTGCTTATACCCAAACCAAAAAACCATACACATATTTGGAAAAATCAAAACCAAACCCTACTTTTGTGAAAATCATATAAAACCACCTGAGGGAAATACCCACGTTTCTCCTCGAAAAAGCATAATGGAAACCACGAGCTCATCCGAGCCAACTATTCCACAAACCTGCGCAACTGCCTGGCAATCACCTGAAAACACAGCCAAGCAGGACTCAAACTATTACTTTGACGACCAAACAGACCCCTCACAATGGTTCGCCATGCGGGACCTGAAGCGCCCGAACGCCAAAACCCACGCATGGCAACTCCTCACCCAAAAAGGCTTCACCGTCTTCACTCCCCTCAAATGGGTCACAGAAACAATAAAAGGCAAAAAAACGCGCCGTCAGGTACCCTTCATCACCGACCTCCTCTTTGTCCGCTCCACAAAAGCCGACCTTGACCCACAGGTAGCGGCAACCCCCACGCTCCAGTACCGCTACGCAAAAGGAGCGCAGGCAAAACCGATCACCGTGAGAGACGACCACATGAACACCTTCGTCACCGCAGTGACAAACGCTCCCGACACCAAATACTATCTCCCTGGGGAACTCTCCCCCGCCATGATAGGGCGCCGGATCCTCATAGTTGGAGGGCCACTTGAAGGATACACAGGTACACTGCTCAGTATCAGGGGTACACGCACTCCACGCCTCCTCGTTGACCTCCCCGGCATCCTCACCGCCGCCGTCGAAGTCTCCCCCGAATACATCCAACTCGCCTGAGTAGTCATTCGGCAGGATTATGCCATCGTTAAACACAAAAGATCACACAACAAATGAATATAGCAGTTGCCGGAACCGGCTATGTCGGTTTAAGCATAGCTACCCTTCTGGCGCAACACAATAAAGTCACAGCTGTTGACGTCATACCTGAAAAAGTTGACCTCATAAACCAAAAGAAGTCACCCATTCAGGATGAATATATCGAGCTTTACCTCTCAGAGAAAGAGCTAGACCTCACCGCAACGCTTGACGGAGCGGAAGCATACCGGAACGCTGACTACGTTGTCATTGCAGCTCCTACCAACTATGACCCCGATAAAAACTATTTTGACACCCATCATATAGAAGAAGTCATAGACCTCGTACTCTCCGTAAATCCCGAAGCGGTAATGGTTATCAAATCGACCATTCCTGTTGGATACTGCCGCAGCCTTTACGTCAAGTACGCCCAAAAAGGAACCCGTCGCCTCAACCTCCTCTTCTTCCCGGAATTCCTCCGCGAATCAAAAGCCTTGTACGACAACCTGTACCCCTCGCGAATTATTGCCGGGGTACCCAAAATCATAGACAAACCCGAGTTTGAAGAAGAAAACAAAGCGATACAGTCATTGACCGACACATCATTTCTTGCGCAGAAAGCAGCTGTATTTGCCGACTTACTGAAACAAGGAGCAATAAAACAAGACATCCCCACCCTATATATGGGCATGAAAGAAGCCGAAGCAGTCAAACTCTTCGCCAACACATACCTTGCCCTGCGAGTCAGCTACTTCAACGAACTTGACACCTACGCAGAAATGAAAGGTCTTGACTCACGGGCAATTATAGAAGGTATCGGACTTGACCCCCGCATCGGCACCCACTACAACAACCCATCCTTCGGCTATGGCGGCTACTGCCTGCCAAAAGACACCAAGCAGCTCCTCGCCAACTATGCCGATGTGCCCCAGAACATGATGAGCGCCATTGTGGAGAGCAACCGCACCCGCAAAGACTTCATAGCCGATCAGGTACTCCGTAAAGCAGGATGGACACCGGAAACACCTGTAACCGTGGGGGTTTATCGTCTCACAATGAAGTCCAACTCCGACAACTTCCGCCAATCCTCCATTCAGGGAGTGATGAAACGCATCAAAGCCAAAGGAGCAAAAGTGATAATCTACGAACCCACACTTGAAAACGGCTCGGCATTCTTCGGCTCAGAGGTTATAAATGACCTTGCCGAATTCAAGCGTCAGGCGCAAGCCATCCTCGCCAACCGCACCAGTCAGGACCTCGCCGATGTCGCCAGCAAAGTCTATACCCGCGACATCTTCAACCAAGACTAACCCTCCATGTTTTCCTTGCTTAAGCGGCTGATATTCAGGCTCAAGGTTAATAGATTAAAATTCTCATCTATTGGCAAATCTCTTATCATTATAGATTTCCCGATATATATCCATAATTCAAACACCCATATAGGTAATGATGTGGTGATTTATCCCAATGTTATGTTTTGGGGAGAAGGTAAGATTATTATAGGAAATGATGTTAAAATTGGGAACAATGTAATGATACATGCATCCAGCGGTTCAACGGTACATATTAAAGATCAAACCATTATTGCTGCGAACACTTACATAATTGATTCCAACCATAATATATCTAAGGATATATCCATACAAGACCAAGGAGTTGAGTCAAGTCCTGTAAGTATTGGACCCGATTGTTGGATTGGAGCCTCATGTGTGATTGGAAAGGGAGCTAACATTATGAAAGGTGCGGTTATTGGAGCCAATAGTTTTGTCAATTCTGAAATACCTGAATATGCTATAGCTGTCGGCAGTCCCGCAAAAATCATCAAATTCAGAATATGATTGATTTATTAAGGCATATCGTTCATTCTGTTAGAGCATGGATTGAAATCAGGAATTTCAAACATCGTATCAGCAAAAGAGGGGGGATTGTGGGTAAACCATTAAATCTTTTGAACAGCAATAGAATATCAGTAGGTCAGAAAGTTAAGATTAAAGATGGATTCAGAATTGAATGTTATGAGAACTTTAACAATAAGATTCTGAATCCTAGTTTCATAATAGAGGATGGTGTCATTATCGGACCATATTTTACCGCATTTGTAGCCAGTGATTTGCGCATCGGAAAAGACACCATTTTTGCTGGGAACGTAACACTTATCACGGAGAATCATGGCATGAATCCGGAATCACCTATTCCATATCATGCACAACCCCTTATAACTGGAATCATATCTATAGGTGAAGGATGTTGGTTGGGACAGAATGTAAGTGTTCTGCCCAACGTGAGAATAGGAAATAAATGCATAATAGCTACCGGATCTGTCGTGAATTCTGATATTCCTGACTATTCAATTGCAGCCGGCATTCCGGCAAAAGTCATAAAGAAGTACAATTTCCAAAATCATACTTGGGAAAGAGTCTTAAATGAGTCTTAAAAAAGAGTTCGCCTCTGGCGTTTTCTATACTGCTATTGCCAAATATTCCGGAATTATTGTTCAGCTTTTTATTACAGCTGTCTTATCACGTATTCTTACTCCAGATGATTTTGGTGTTGTGGCAATTGCAACTATACTGATTCAATTTTTTAATACTTTTTCTGAAGCAGGTATTGGACCTGCTATCATTCAAAGAAAAAGTCTGTTGAGTACTGAAATTAACAGTATCTTCACCTTTACCCTATTGCTTGGACTATCATTGAGTGTAGGTTTCTATTTTTGTGCAAGCATAATCGGGAATTATTATCAAAATGCAGCTATAGAATCTATCTGTAAATGGCTTTCCATCTTGATTCTTTTTAGTGGAGCTGATGTTGTTACAAACAGCCTTTTGTTGAAGCAAAAGAAATTTAAGACTATAGCAATTAGAACGCTATCTGTTCAAATTATTACCGGAATTCTATCAATATATGTAGCTTATTACGGATGGGGCATGTATGCATTGGTTTTATCGGCGATTTCTTCCAAAGTCCTTATTTTCCTGATTAACTATTGGTGTAATCCTTTACGATTTGCCTTTGATTTTCGATGCTTAAAAAAGATTGGTTCATATTCCTCTTATCAGTTTGGTTTCAACATAGTGAACTACTTCTCTAGAAATACAGATAAACTTATTATCGGTAAATTACTAGGGATGAATTTGTTAGGGTTCTATGAAAAGTCTTATCGTCTTATGATGTTGCCGCTTAGCAACATAACATACGTATTCACTCCTGTGATGCATCCTATATTTTCTGAGATGCAAAACGACAAGCCTCTAATGTTAAAACGATACCTTCACTTGATAATGTTATTGGGGCTAGTTTCTTTTCCAGTCATGGTATTCCTTTTCTTCAATGCGAAAGAACTTATACTTATAGTCTTTGGAGATCAGTGGAGTGAATCTATCCTGCCATTCCAAATACTATCACTCACAGTGGCTCTTCAGATCATACATTCTTCAGTGAGTGGCGTATTCCAGGCTATAGATGATACGAAAGGACTATTCATCTTGAGTTTTATCACTGCTATCGCTATGATTGCCGGTTTCATAATTTCCGGAATAATATTTAAAACGATAGCATCCATTGCAGTGAGTTTTCTTATTACTTGCACATTTGGGAGTATCCTCACCTTTTGGGTCTTATTGCACAGATTCAACACTAGCTTTTTGTGTTTTATTAAAACATTAAAACTACCGATTATTCTGGGAATAATTGAGGTATGTTGCGTTGGGGGCATTTCACTGCTCATCAACAATAATGATCTATTCCTTAGCTTGTTAATCAAAACCTCGATTTGCATAACCGTATTTTTATTTTTTATTCACATAACCAAGATTATTAATCTTAGAGTCCTTATCAGTCGTTTAAAAAATTCTAGTGTTTTAGCAAATGGGAACACCTAATTATATTATACTCAGTGCTGGACAGAAATGGAATTTTTATTCATGGTTCAAATTACTGGATAAATCTAATATTCGGTTTATTAATAATATCTATCCTCGTATACTGAAGAAGCTATGGAGCTACGAGTGGTTACGAAACGCTTTCTTTTGTCAAATATTCTGGCTTCCATATATTAAATCTATTCTAAAGATTAAATCTACTCCTACTGTATTAATAATTTATGACTGGGGCGATATTACCCTCAGTCCATACTGTATAAATAGGTTAAAGCACAATTATCCTAAATTAAAAGTAGTATATATCTTTACTAATATCGTGAATATATCTGGGGCAAAGACCTTTAATCTGCTTAATTCTTTGAAAGATACTTATGATCAAATTTTTGCATTTGACCCTATAGATGCAGAGAAATACGGATTTAATTATTCAAAGTTAATATATACGGCTGAGTTGCCATGCGCATCAGACAGTCCAAATATTGATTTGTTTTATGTCGGGCAGGCTAAAGACAGACACGATAAATTGATTGAAATATATAAAGATGCAAAGAAAGCCGGCTTGAAATGCTTGTTCTTCATTGCCGGAGTTCCTGAAGATGAACAATATAAAACGGAAGATATTTTCTACAATCATTATCTGGACTATGGCAGAGTTTTGGAATATATGTCTAACGCGAAATGCATTGTAGATGTCATTCAGGGAAATTCATCGGGCCTCACGATAAAGACTTGTGAAGCAGTAGTATTAGACAAAAAATTAATAACAACTAATACAACTGTAAAAGATGAACCTTTTTACAATCCAGCCAACATACTAGTATATACCGGTATAGAAGATTTAAACGAATTTATTTCAACCGATTCTACAGCATATTCGGAGTCTGACAAATACGAGTTCTCTCCTCAACGACTTTTCAACCAAATAAATTAAGCACTAAACTATATGAATAAAGCACTGATCACGGGAGGAGCCGGATTTATCGGTTCAAATGTTGCTTTAAAGCTTGTTGAACAAGGTATCGGAGTAACGGTTTTAGACAACCTTTCACCTCAGATACATGGAGACAATCCGGATGTAACTTCACCACTATATAACAG
>CAMWUZ010000014.1 GCA_947177595.1 uncultured Porphyromonadaceae bacterium
TATCATATGAGGTCGTGAAACCACCGATCCGATCCGGGAAAGTGAGGAAGTCGATATCGAGACTCTCGCCAACCACCATCTGATAAATATATTGCGGCACAAGATT
Organism: uncultured Porphyromonadaceae bacterium; assembly: GCA_947177595.1. Lineage (GTDB taxonomy): Bacteria > Bacteroidota > Bacteroidia > Bacteroidales > Muribaculaceae > Paramuribaculum. The sequence continues at coordinate 107 of CAMWUZ010000014.1, forward strand.
ACCATGAGCATCAATTCTTGTTCCATCAGGCTGCACGGCAGCGGTTTTATATTCCGGGTTTTCTCTACAACCTATGGCTACATTTTCAAATTTGAACGGCAGCAGGATGTTCCAATAATCAAGTTTGATTTTCTCATAATAGTTATCGGATGCGGCATCTTTCGGATCATATGACATCTCAACCGTGCGCTCTGATTCTTTTGTGACTTCCTTGACGTCCGGGGCAAGTGTGTATGTACGGGTAAATCCGGTGGCGTTGCCTCGGAAAAGATCGTATGACGTGAGTTCCGGCCGTACTACAAATGAAGAAATGACATCACCTTCTTTTAGTGAGCGGGTAACGCGTACCCCATTTTCAATAACTGAAATTTCAGGTTGGCTCCAACCGTTTTCGTTATATACAAGCAGGTGGTACTGCTGTCCGGTTTTAATGTCAGACGATTCAGGAACGTTGTCGCGCAACAAAAGATTTGATGAAGCGGCATCTTCAATAACCACCTCGCCTGTGATAACATAATATGTGTCGTAGTCAGCCCCTCCAACGTTAACGCCGCCGGATTGATACAATGGTTTGAAGTCTTTAATGCTGGCTATTTCAATAGCCTCTTCCTTGATGAAGCGGATGCGTTCCACGGTAGAGGTGGCCATGTCGTAGTTGTCGCCGAAGTTAGCGGCTACTGCAAGGTCGCAATATATCCTTCCGTCGGGCAGGGTATTGGTGAAGTCTGAGAGGGTAATGTCTCTCGGTTCAATCCAGTTGCTTGCGGCATTGATTTTACCACCATAGTTGATGAGGCATTTGTATGTGATGTCTTCTTCCTTGTCAATAGTCCAGGTTATAGGTCTATTCTCTGAAACACTTACAACGGGTGTCTCTCCGGAGATACGGTTGCCGGTCTGATAGCGGACAAATGGTCTGGGTGCACATTTCTCAATATTTATGGGCATGAAAGAAATTTCCAATCCGTTTTTACCGATGTATCCTTCCATCCAAAGGTGGTCTCCCGGTTGAATGTCGGCGGGAATGGGGTAGTCGAGGAATCTGGTGTACAGGGGGTATCTGACTCCGTTGGCATCCTCAATTCTGGCACCATCGCAATATGCGACGTTGGCGAGTATCAGATGCTTGTTGAAGTCGGATTTGTCGAAGAGCAGTTCTCCGGGGTTAAGCTCGGTGCTATAGCGTGTTTCCGGTTCCGGGAATCCGAGAATGGAGGAGTTGGTGTCAGTAACCGCGCAATATTTTTCAAAACCGGTGATGTCGATTTCCGGTGTGCCCTGAGTGTGGAGGTATCTTCCGGCAATACCTTTCGGAGCGATGAGCTGCCCTTCCCTGAGTCCCGGTATGGTATCAGTGCTTACCACACGGATCATATTGCCGTTTCTGTCTTTGAAATAGTTGTAGTAATTATACTGGTCGGTCAGCAGAATGCCGTCCACCATGAGCGAATCGGTGAAAGTAACCGTCCGTCGTTCGTATTCGTTATTGACAGGAGGTGTCTGTCCCTTCTTCACTCCGGTGAGTGAGGGAATATCCGGGAATTCTATGGCTTCGAGTTTATCGAAAATGATTTCATTGACGCTGCTGAAATAGCTCCAGCTGGCATTGTTTGCGGCGTAGCACCATAGGGAAGTGTTGTCGGATATTTTGACAGTAGTGCTATCGGAGATTTTGTGGACGTCGTCAACAGGTGGTGCTAAGCGATTGTCACCGGGATGCGGGTAGTGCATGAAAAGATCCATTTTGGCGTCCGCATCCTCTTTCTGGAGCGCTAAGGTAGCTTTGATGTCGTTGATGAAGTGAACGGTGCTGTTGGCATCGGGTTCATGCCCTCCATCAATGGAAATCAGCGGGGTGAACGGCGCATAGTCAGTGAGCTGGAATGATACCTTGAGGTATTCAAGCTCAAGTCCGTACGGTTTGTCGTATTGGTTAGGTGTGTCAGTACCTATTTTGAAGTGCGGCTTCTGAATAGGGGCTTTGTTTTTGTCGGTTGGTCTCCACCATTTTACATGGTATGTAGTGTTCCAGTCGGTGAATGTTTCATTACCGTTGTTGCTTGCAAGTGATATGTTGTTGTAGTATGCCGACTTGTAAGCAGGCGCGCAGAACTGAATTGATGTGATGGAACCGGCGATATCGCCTTGTGAATTAATGACATAAATCTTGAATTCAACTTCCGTGCCTATATGGAGATTAATTTTGGTGCCGTTATATGTGTTAATAGGCATAGAATATCCTGTTCCTTTTAAAGCAGGGGAGGGTTTTACAAATTCAAGTACAACCTCATACTCACGGTATCCTACGGTGACTTTTTTACTGAATCTGTATGCTTGGTTTGGGATCGACAAAAGTTTGGTGGTAGGATCTATTCTCATCCGCGAGCCGTCGATGAGGTACCCAGTCATGTCGTTGGCAGTGTATGCCGTGTGATAGTCAAATGTGACTGTTCCGGTAGCAGGTGTCGGCGTAGCGGCATGACCGACAGAGAAAACGCTGCAGAAAAGTATCAGAAAAGTATATAACTTCTTCATGCGTGTTGGATATAATGATTGGTTGTCTTTATTTTCCTTTAATGGCGGACTTGATTTCAATTTTCATGGAGGGTGCTCTATTAATCTCCCCTATGGCTTGAATTGCCCGATATATGCATATGATACAATCAAAAGCAAATTTACGAAGAAATGGGCGTTTATTTGTAGATATACAGTTGTTGTGTAACATATATGTAACACGGGGAGGGGTAAATAGCTGTCTGTTAGTTATTCGAGTCGGTTGCTGTGTTTAATTCCTGTATGGTGCCGAGAGTCAGAAGCTGTTTGCGGAGGCAGAGTACGAGGCTTGGCAAAAATTGATGAGTACCAATATTATAAAAAAACGTGCGGGGTTGTGTTGCCTCGCACGTTTTAATTTTATTTCTTTTTCTCTTTTTTAGGTCGGAGTCTTCATCAGGGTCGGATATAGGTGGATTTGTATCAAGGAATTCTTCATATCGGACAAGTATTGTGGAAGGGTTGTCATTGAGCTCTTTTCTGTGGGCTTTGGAGTCCTTACCTTTGTTATAATACTCCTCAAGATATTTTTTGAAATCGGGATTCTGCTTTTTCAGATAGTAAAGCAATCGAGCAAGAGTATTCGTGCCATTCAATATTATGCCGTAAGCTGCTTTTGCGCCTTTGAACTTAACACCTATTACTTACAGGTACAAAAATTCTTATGCCTGCAGCATTGGTTTGCCAAATGTCCCATCGAAGAATCGAGTCGGACTCTCTTTTGTCACATTCCCACACAAATCCTCTCACGCAGTAGTTTGGTTTGAATGGAAGCGGTGAATTAATTCTTTCGGAAACTACAACGGCTCCGTCGGGATAACCTTCTGTCGGTCCAAGGAGCTGATAGATTGCGATTCCCACTTCTTGTGAGACAGGAGGAGATAGCAGCTCTATAAACAGGTATCGGAAGTCTTGATGCAAATATATGATATTTTACTTTTACAGGGAGTGAAACGTGATTGTGATGGTAATGTAACATGACGGTTTCATGGGAAGGAGCAGGATAATGATTTGATTGACGGTTTTTAACCTCGTAATGTTAAATCCGACGTCATGTGTTAAATATATATTTTTTCCGCTGTTCATTTCATCTTTTTTCTATTCGTGATTGTTTACTATTATATTTCAGGTGCGTGAATCAAGCCTGCAAATACAGCTAACCTATTATTCCACTGTAAAACAAACTATTATGTTAGACCAGAAATTTGACCCCAACTTCCGTAAGGGTGATGCCAAAACTGATGTTTTCGGCTCCGATGCCATGTTGCAGCCCGCACCTGTAGAAAAAATTCCGCAGGGTTCAACAACTCCTGAAATCGCTTATCAGATGGTGAAAGACGAGACGTTCGCCCAGACACAGCCACGACTCAATCTCGCAACATTCGTTACCACATATATGGATGAATATGCGACCAGGCTGATGAACGAGGCTATCGACATCAACTATATTGATGAAACCGAGTATCCCCGTATTGCCGTGATGTGTCAGAAATGTATTAATATTGTAGCTAATCTGTGGAACACCCCGGAAACCGCTAAGTGGAAAGCCGGTGCGCTTGCCATTGGCTCTTCGGAGGCTTGTATGCTCGGTGGACTCGCTGCCCTCAAGAGATGGAAAGCACGCCGTAAAGCGGCAGGCAAACCTTATGACAAGCCTAATCTGGTAATGTCAACAGCCTATCAGGTAGTGTGGGAAAAGTTCTGTAATTTCTGGGATATCGAGATGCGTCTCGTGCCGCTGAGTGTGGAGCATCCGACTCTTGATGTTGACGCAACAATCAAGATGTGTGACGAAAACACAATTTGTGTGGTTCCTATTCAGGGTGTTACATGGACCGGTCTTAACGATGATGTAGAGGCTCTTGATGCCGCACTTGACAAATACAATGCCGAGACCGGCAATGAGGTGTGCATTCATATAGATGCTGCTTCCGGCGGCTTTATCCTTCCGTTCCTCGATCCTGACAAGAAATGGGACTTCCGCTTGAAATGGGTGCTTAGTATAAGCACATCAGGTCACAAGTTCGGTCTCGTATATCCGGGTCTCGGCTGGGTTGTATGGAAAGACAAGAAGTATCTGCCCGACGATATGTCGTTTACTGTGAACTATCTTGGCGCTGAGGTTACTCAGGTGGGTCTCAACTACTCACGTCCCGCAGCACAGATTCTTGGTCAGTACTACCAGTTTATACGTCTCGGATTCGAAGGTTATAAGAATGTTCAGTACAATTCGCTTCAGGTAGCCGAGTACCTGAAATCCAAGGTCAGCGCAATGACTCCGTTCATGCCTTATGCCGACTGCAAGTTACCTAACCCGATTTTCGTATGGCGCATGAAGCCGGAGTATCAGGCAGATGCAAAATGGACTCTGTATGATCTTCAGGATAAACTTGCTCAGAAGGGTTGGATGATTCCGGCTTACACCATGCCAGCAAATATCGAGACAATGATTGTGATGCGTGCATTGTGCAAACAGGGCTTCAGCCGTGATATGGCGGATCAGCTTATCGCAGATATCGAATTTGCTGTCGCCGAGCTTGAAAAACTGGAATATCCGACTCCTACCCGTATAGCTCTGGAAAAGAATATTCCTTTGAAATCTCAGGTTTTCAATCATACCGGTAAGTAAAATACTGATAATTAATACGATTCCGGCAGGAAACTGTCAAGCGAGGGTTTCCTGCCGGAATTATTTTTTTTTGACCTATGAATATCAACATTACCAAAAGTCAGATTAAGGATGCCGCCCAGCAGGCATACGATTTTGCGAGCAAGGTGACCGGCGGTGAGAATGCACACTATATCCCTTATCTCGCCAATATAGATTCCAATCTGTTCGGACTGAGCGTGATGCTGCCTGACGGATATAGTGTAAATCTCGGTGATACAGACTATAAGTTCGGTATAGAATCGGTGAGCAAGGTGCCGACCGCAATTCTCGCGATGAAGCAGCATTCTCCCGAAGTGGTGATGGAGAAAATCGGTGCTGATGCAACCGGGTTGCCTTTTAACTCAATCTTCGCGATTCTGCTTGAAAACCACTCTCCATCCACTCCGCTTGTGAATGCCGGAGCTATTTCCGCTTGTTCTATGGTTACTCCCAAGGGCGATTCAGATGCAAAGTGGAAGGCTATAACCGATAATATAACAGACCTTTGCGGCAGCGCACCGGAGCTAATCGACGAGCTCTATAAGAGCGAGAGTGCGACCAATTTCAATAACCGTGCGATATCCTGGCTGTTAAAGAACTACGACCGGATATATGACGACACAGATATGAGTCTTGACCTCTACACCAGGCAGTGCTCGCTCGGTATCACTACCGAACAGCTTGCGGTGATGGCGGCTACTATTGCTGCTCACGGTGTGAATCCCGTAACCGGGAAGCGGGTGTTTGACGCGGAGATATCTCCCAAAATCACAACTCTGATTGCCACTGTGGGTTTTTATCAGAGTACCGGTAACTGGCTATATACAAGCGGTATTCCTGCAAAGAGCGGTGTTGGCGGCGGAGTGCTCGGAGTGCTTCCCGGTCTTTTCGGCATCGCGGCGTTCGCTCCTCCTCTGGATGAAGCCGGCAACTCGGTCAAGGCTCAGGCAGCGGTGAAGAAATTCATGCAGATTTTAGGTCTCGGGTTAATGAACGGTGACCATGTTACCATCACCGACTGAGTGAATTCAGTTTTGTATTAATATAATTATCTATCAGTTCAACTATAAAATTTACAACAATGGCAACCTCTACATCAGGCACAGGCGGCACAGTGAAGAAAGCCGCCAAGTTGGGTGTTTTTACCCTGATGATTATGAACATCGTTGCCGTGGTATCGCTTCGAGGGCTTCCCGCTGAGGCGGAGTACGGGATGAGTTCTGCGTTTTATTACCTCTTTGCGGCTCTGGTATTTCTGATTCCGGTGTCACTCGTAGCTGCGGAGCTTGCAGCGATGTTTCCCTATCAGCAGGGCGGTATGTTCCGCTGGATAGGAGAGGCTTTCGGCACCAAAGCGGGTTTTCTCGGCATCTTCCTTCAGTGGGTGGAGAGCACAATCTGGTTTCCGACAGTGCTTACTTTCGGTGCGGTGAGTCTCGCATTCGTGGGTATGGATCATGTATTTGACTCTCATCTCGCCGCTAACCGCTATTACACCATAGCGGTGGTTCTCGCAATCTACTGGCTTGCGACTTTCATCTCCCTCAAAGGACTCGGCTGGGTAGGAAAGGTATCGAAAATCGGCGGTATGGTCGGCACAATCATTCCTGCCGGCGTGCTGGTTATCTTCGGCGTTATTTTCCTTTGTATGGGCGGTAAATCATGCATGGATTTCCACGGCAGTTTCTTCCCCGACCTGACCAACTTCGATAATGTAGTTCTCGCAGCATCGATTTTCCTGTTTTATGCTGGTATGGAGATGAGCGGTGTGCACGTGCGTGAAATTTCACGTCCTGCGGTAAATTATCCTAAAGCAGTGTTTGGTGGCGCACTTGCCACTGTGCTGATCTTCGTGCTTGGCACTTACGCACTTGGTATTATTATCCCCAAGAGCGATATCAATCTTGTGCAGAGTCTGCTTGTCGGTTTTGACAACTATTGCAAAGTGTTCCACATCGAATGGCTCACACCTGTAATAGCTATCGCACTTGCATTCGGTGTTCTCGCCGGAGTGCTTACCTGGGTTGCCGGTCCTTCAAAGGGTGTGTTTGCGGTAGGTAAGGCAGGTTATCTTCCTCCTTTCTTCCAGAAAACCAACAAGAATGGTGTGCAGAAAAATATCCTTCTCATTCAGGGTGCTGCAGTGACCCTTCTCTCGCTTCTCTTTGTAGTGATGCCGACTGTGCAGAGTTTCTATCAGATACTTTCGCAGCTCACAGTATTGCTTTATCTTATCGCTTACCTTCTGATGTTTGCCGCAGCTCTTTATCTTCGCTATTCGATGAAGAATGCTAAGCGTCCGTTCAGAATCGGCAACAAGGGCAACTGGCTGATGTGGATTGTTGGAGGAGTAGGTTTCCTCGGTTCACTTCTTGCTTTTGTTCTCAGTTTCTTCCCGCCGAGTCAGATAAACGTCGGAGGAAATACGATATGGTATTCGGTATTGTTTGGCGGTGTGGTTCTGTTTGTGATACTCCCGTTTATCATTTATGCTTGCCGCAAGCCGTCATGGGTTAATCCTTCAAGCAATTTCGTGCCGTTCCACTGGCAGAAAGATGCCGAGAGTCAGAAGCTGCTTGCCGAGGCGGAGGCAGAGTATGAAGCCCAGCAGAAAGCAGACAATTAAATCGCAATAATTGAAAAGAGTGCGGAACCGGTTTAGGCTCCGCACTCTTTCATTTTTATTTCTTTTTCTTCTCTTTTTTTAGGTCGGAGTCTTCATCAGGGTCGGATATAGGTGGATTTGTCTCAAGGAATTCCTCATATCGGACAAGTATTGTGGAAGGGTTGTCGTTAAGTTCTTTTCTGTGAGCTTTAGAGTCCTTGCCCTTGTGATAGTATTCCTCAAGATATTTTTTGAAATCGGGATTCTGCTTTTTCAGATAGAAAAGCAATTGAGCAAGAGTAGTTTGTCCGTTCAATATTATGCCGTAAGCAGCTTTGGCTCCCTTGAACTTAACACCTATAACAGGTACAAGAACTCTTGTTCCAACAGCATTGGTTTGCCAAATGTCCCATCGGAGAATCGATCCGGACTCTCTTTTGTCGCATTCCCATGCGAATCCTCTCACACAGTAGTTGGGCTTGAATGGGAGCGGTGAATTAATTCTTTCAGAAACCATTACAGCTCCGTCAGGATATCCTTCCGTCGGTTCAAGAAACTGATAGTATTTTACCTCGGATGAATTATAACGTTTGGTCTCACCGCCTTTAGGCTCCTCTCCGAGGTTAATGTACTGACGGAGACCTCCGCCGGTCTTGGAAAAGATATTCTTCAACACGGTTTTAGCGTCGTTGCGCAAGTATCCGGAAATTGTGTCTCCTGAAAGGAGCACAACCCTTACATGATGTTCTTCTGGGTCATCTTTGGCGGTTACAGTGAATGCGGCAGTAAAGCAGAGCACTGAAAGGAGAAGTTTTTTGAGTTGCATAAACGAGTTTATTTATTTGGTGAATAAAGGCTTAACATTCTCAGAATTTTATCTCTGCGTGAAGATGCTTGCATTATCATTCTTACAAGTCCGGGATCATCGTTGACGATCTCGGCTACCTGTTTCCTGAATTTATTGTCGGCATACTTTCCAGGCTTGCTGAAAAGGTATGTTTTGTCTCCTTTTCTAACAATGACATCAAGTTTATTTCGCGCCCAGATACCTCCGTTTCCGGAAATAGTGTAACCTTTGGGTGAAAATGCATAGACACTGATGTGGTTTCCGCGTTCAAGTAACCAGGACCATCCGTAGGGGGGTATGTATTCAAATGTGTGTGACCTTTCCGGAGCGGTAGGGTTCCATAGTGTTACAGAATCGATTTTTTCCGGTTCAATTTTATCTCTGACCTTCTGCTTTGCGGTGTATGGATTGGCAACAATTCTGACAGGTTTGTGTTTGACCGGTATTTCTATGCGGAGTGAATCGTTAGTGATGATAACTGAATCGTAGGATAGAAATATCTTACCGTCCATAAGATTCCTTTGGGCGGTTGCCGGAAAGGCAAAAACGATAAGGTAAGCAAAAATGATGAGATGGATAACGCGCTTGTGATTCATTAACGGAATATCTTTTTCGCAAAGATAGTATCCGGTTTTATGAAATGAAGGGACAAATGTCCCGCGGTTATAAATTATCGCGTATCCGCTGGAATTGTCTTCGTGAGATGTTGAGATAGGATGCGAGCTCCTTGTGGGGAATCAGATCGAGATCCATTTGGGCTCTATTTCGTAATTCGGTATATCTTTCTGCCGGAGTCTTCAGATATGAATCAAGGTATCTGCGGTAGGCTTCCTCCAGAAGTACCCGGCATGATCGTTTGACAAAATCCGGATCATGTTCGGCGAAATATTGCTTCGCTTCGGGTATTGAAATCTGAAGCACCTGAGTGTCACAACCGGCAATGACTGTGGTTTTTGCTGGTTTGTTAAACAGAAATGACTGTATAAAATCTGAAGCGATTTCTCCGGCAAAGGTGAATCCTGTGACACATTCTTCGCCCCTTGTATTTATCGCCACATATTTGAAATATCCGTATTGGATTATGCCGATAAAGCGACAGATATTTCCTTCTTCAACCAGTGCAGTACCTTTTGGATAGGTCACCATATGTCCGTACTCGGTGCAGCAGTTGTGCAGCGAGTCCAGCTTGAAAAGGTGCATGAATGTGTTGAAGCGCGTCATGTTAAGGGTAATAGGAAAAAAGTGCGAGATAACTCTGTCTCGCACTTTTTTGTTATATGTCAGTCAGTTACTTCGCAGCTTTCTTGGCTGCAGGCTTTTTGGTGGCGGCAGGTTTTTTAGCCGGGGCTTTCTTAGCGGATGCCTTAGCAGCGGGTGTCTCAACTTTTTCGCGGAGCGCGTGTTCCTCGTTGTAGTGTTCAAGGTTCTTGCGCATGGATGTTACCTCTTTGTTGAGAGTTTCGATTTCAGTTGCCTGATTGCGGATAGTGGTGAGCAGCGAGTTGAGCTCTTCATTTTCAATGGAGAGGGGATATTGCTCTTCAACGCGTACAATGAAGTCGGCAAGTACATTCATGTAGTTTGTAAACGCCTGGAAAGGAGTTTCGTAGGGGCTGAAGTGAGAGTGAACAGCTCCATCGTTCATGTGCTTGGTAGCCATGTAGAAGAAGTGGTCGGATCCCTGAAGGTAATACCAGTCCTGCTTGAGACGACGGTCGTCACAGAGTCTTACACGCTCAGCTACAGAATAGAGCTTGTTGAATGCTTCGTTCTGGAGCTTGTTGCCAAGCCATGCGGATGTATCTCTTGCTTCGTCCGCCCAAGAGATGGGATGAAGTATTGATAACTCTCCAACGGGTTTGAGCTTGCTGACAGCTTCACTCGGAGTCCAGAAATCGATTCCGCGCTCTTTGGCAAAACGGGGTAGAGCTTCAAGGAACTGGAAGATACCGGTGTCGCGGTTCTGCATCTCGCCGAATGTTTCAAGATTCATGAAGAGGTTGACAATCTGCTCGTCAGCGGGAGTGTTTGCAATCCAGTCGATGTATTTGTCGGCTGTGAGGGGATATGCATCCCATTCCGGATTGCTGAAACGGAAGGAGATGTCATCGCTCAGTTTAGAGTTCTTGAGAAGGAGCTTGAGCTTGGGTGCGCTTGCAGCGGAGTAAACGTAGTTGGGTGATTTCCAGCCGAGGATGTGTTTTGCCCCTTCTGTAATCACTCCTTTGTATCCCATTTCGAGAATCTGAGGTGCGAGTTCATCGCAGTAGATCAGCTCGGTGTTGCGGAACACTTTGGGGCGGACTCCGAAGAGTTCGAAAATCTTATCGTCATGAGCCTTTACCTGAGCAGCAAACTCTTCAGGGTCGGCAAGCGAAGAGAGGGAATGAGCATAAGTTTCTGCCAGGAATTCAACCTTGCCTGTATCGGCGAGCTTTTTAAGGAGGTCAACAAACTCGGGTACATATTGCTCGCACTGTTCAAGGGCTGTTCCGGTGATTGAAAGCGCGCAACGGAATGCACCTTTGCTCTCTTCAATCATCTTGAGAAGGCTCTCGGCAGCGGGGATATAGCTATGGTGGGCAATGCGTGTGAGAATGTCATCGTTGGCAAAGTCATCATAATAGTAGTGGTCATTGCCGATGTCGAAGAAACGGTATCTTTTAAGCCTGAAAGGCTGATGAATCTGGAAATAAAAACAAATTGCTTTCATGATGTCAATCTTATTTGATTTTAATGTTTGACTTCGTTGTTTTTTAAGGTTAATGAAATTATCTGCCGAGCACCTTATTATATATATCTATCACTTTTGCTCCGGCTTTGTCCCAGGTGATGCGATTCACCTCGTCGAGTCCGTCCTCTCTGAGCTGATTATACATGGCGGGATAGGTGATGATAGAGTTGATGGCATCTGCCATTGCATCTATATCCCAGTAGTCGGTCTTAATGACATTGTCAAGGATTTCGGCGCATCCGCTCTGCTTGGATATGATTGAAGGCACTCCAATCTGCATTGCTTCAAGCGGTGAGATGCCGAACGGCTCGGAAACTGAAGGCATGACATATACATCGCTTGCCTTAAGCATTTCATACACCTGCTTGCCTTTCTGGAATCCGGGGAAGTGGAAACGGTCGGCAATTCCTCTTTCAGCTGCGAGAAGAATCATCTTGTCCATCATATCTCCGCTACCAGCCATGACGAAGCGAACATTGTGGTTGTTCTTGAGCACCTTTGCGGCGGCTTCCACGAAATATTCGGGTCCTTTCTGCATTGTGATTCGACCGAGGAAAGTGACTACTTTCTCTTTGGGTTTTGAAACGCTCAAATTGAGCATTTCTTCGCTCAATGGAGTCACCGCATTGTGAACGGTGGTGACTTTAGCCGGATCAATGCCGTATTTTTCAATAACAGTCTGACGGGTGAGATTACTAACGGTGATGATATGGTCGGCATGGTTCATACCGTCTTTCTCTATTCCGAATACCGTGGGATTGACATTGCCTCTGGAACGGTCAAAGTCAGTCGCGTGCACGTGAATAACGAACGGCTTGCCTGTAACCTGCTTTGCATGAATGCCTGCGGGATAGGTGAGCCAGTCATGTGAATGAATGACATCAAAATCAATAGTACGTGCAATGACACCGGCGCAAATTGAGTAGTTGTTGATTTCTTCAAGAAGGTTGTCGGGGTATCTTCCTGAAAATTCAAGGCAGCCGAGGTCATTGGTGTGCATATAATTGAAGTCGGCGTAGATGTGGTCGCGCAGCTTGAAGTAGAGGTCGGGACTCATGACGTTTCCGATTCTCTGCTCCACATATTCACGACTTACATCGCGCCATGCGATAGGTACCTGGGATGCGCCGATAATGTGGGCGAAACTTTTGTCCTCGTCTCCAAAGGGTTTGGGAATGACGAATGTTATATCCATATCGCCACACTCCCACATTCCTTTAGTGAGTCCGTAGCTGGCGGTACCGAGTCCGCCGAGGATATGCGGTGGGAACTCCCACCCGAACATTAGAGCTTTCATGGAGTGTGGAGATTACATGTTGAACTTTTTGAGAGTAGTGAGAGTGCGGAGGATTTCAGCTACATTGGTGATGTGGCTGATAGCGCCTCTGCCACTGAACGGCGGGTTGCCGTCATAGAGCTGTGAGAGTGAGCCGATACATCCGTTTGTCATTTCATCCTCATAGCCGATGAGCATACGGTCAATGTAGCTGACGCCACTCATGCCGAATACACGCAGATATGCATCGGCGTAGAATCCGAACAACCATGGGCGTGCGGGACCATTGTGTAGAGCCATTTCGCGCTCTTCGGGAGAACCGAGATAGTGCGGGCGGTAACCGTAGCTTTTCGGGGACAAGGTTCTAAGTCCTTTGGGTGTTAGGAGTTCACGAGTCACCACATCAAGTACGCCCTTGCGTTGACGGCGGTCGAGCGGCGAATAGTCAAGCCCGATAGCCACTGCCATATTGGGACGTACAGACGGGTCGGCATAAGTGCCGTTCACGTAGTCGTAAAGGTAGCCGTAGTCGTTGAGGAACGCGTTGATGAATTCGGGTTTCATCTTTTCAGCTGTCTCCAGCCACTTGGCTCTTTCTGCGTCAAGCTCCGGCATTCCTTCTGTGAGGTTTGCAGCCCACATCAGGGCGTTATACCACAGCGCGTTGAACTCAACAAGATAGCCAGTGCGAGGAACGACAGGACGACCATACATCGCAGCATTCATCCATGACACGGGAGAGGATGCCCCCATTGTAAATACCATTCCGTTGTCTTCAACGCGAAGGTTGGGATGACGGTTTTCAAGAATATATGTGAGTATCTCTCGGATAAACGGCAGATATTTTTCCTTTGTGTCGTCGTAGCCATAAGCTTTTGCATATTGCTGGAGTGCCCAGAGACACCATAGAGGAATATCCGGGAGGTCAATACCCTGAATGCGCTGTGAGAGTTCGCCGGTATTCATGAAGTGAACGAGTGCGGCACGCCCCGATTCCATAATAGCCTCATAGTCTTCACGGTGATTAATGGCGATTGTTGCACCGGGAAGAGCCATAAAGGTATTACGTGCGAGAACCTTGCCCCAGGGATATCCCGAGATGAGGAATTCGCCATCCTTATCCTTGAGATAGCACTGCTTCGCCGCATTCTTAAGGCAGTTGAAGAAGCTGGTGCGGCAAGTGCGTGAAGCTATTTCCGACTCATACATCTTGGTGAGCGAGCGTGGTGCAATTTCGCTTACGCCTGCTGAGAATATGATTGATTCTCCTTTTTTAATAGGAATTTCAAATGTACCGGGAACCCAAAGATCTTCGGTGTAGGGGACACCTCTTTCCAAATCCTTGAGGTATTCAAAGCCTTTGTACCAGTGAGGATCGTATGTCCATTCAGGCTTACGGCTGAACTGCATGAAAAGGGTTGGATATCCATCGTAAAGTCTTGCTGCTACACCATTTGCAACTTCCGGGCATTCGGTGTTTAGCGCGGTGTTTTCAACACACAGCTGATTCGCTTCGCGGAAAGCGAGCATCGGTTTGAACCGGAGGGTTGTTGCACTGTGCGCGTCAACAAGGGTGTAACGTATAAGGAGACGGTTTTCGTGAGAAATGAAAATTTTCTCCTTGGTGAGAATCACGCCACCAACCCTATAGGTGGTTCTTGGCACGCTCTCGCAGTCAAATTCACGGATGTACTTGTGACCGGCAGGGCTGTAAACACCTCCGCTATAGCGGTGAAGTCCGAGATTGAATGGGGCACCATGCTGAATCACAGTCACATCCATAGCTGACAGGAGCACATGTGATGAATTACCCATCTCGGGAATCGGAATCACCAGAAGTCCGTGCTGCTTTCTGGTGTTACAGTCAACCACCGAAGTGCAATGATAAGCGCCGCTCTGATTAGTACGCAGCATCTCCTTCATCAGGCTCTGCTCCAGATTAATCATGAGGTTTTTATCAAATTTCAGATAGCTCATGTTATATTAATGTTAAGGTATTTATTTTCTATGGTATAGATATAAATGCAGTTTCGCACACGAATGTAAAGCAAATTCCGCGAATTTGCAAATAAAAATATTTTTTAATGAAAAAAATTAGTTTTTGCTCATTGTAGCCTGCCCGGGTACACTTTTTGCAATCACCCTGAACTGCCACCAAATCATAGCTGCGGTAACTACAGTTGCGAAGATATCACTGAGAGGAAATGAAGCCCAAACTCCGTCGAGTTGATAATGCTTGGGCAAAATTATCAGTAGAGGGATAAGGAAGATAACCTGCCGTGTGAGACTGAGAAATATAGACTTGCCGGCTTTTCCAAGTGATTGAAATAGAGTGGTGGACACCACTTGGAATCCGACTACCCAAAATGCGCAAAGGGCAATGGACAGCGCATGGGATGTGTGAGCTATTAGAGCGGTGTCGGTCGTGAAGGCACGTGCAATAAGTTGCGGGAAGCATAACCCGAAAATGCACCCGAGAGTGCAGATGGTCGATCCGGCGGCAACGGCAATCCAGTATGCTTTCTTTAGCCTATGGTGCTTTCCGGCACCGTAGTTGTAGCCGATAATAGGTTGTAATCCCTGGCAAATGCCTATTACTACCATTACGAGCAATGATGTGTAGGTGGTAAAGATTCCGGCAGCGGCTACGGCGCTGTCGCTACCGTAGTGCATGAGTTCACGGTTGACCAGTATGTTTATGGCGCTCCCGGCGAGATTGACAAGGCTTGGGGCGGCACCGATTCCGATTATCGCGATAATGACCTTAAACTGAAGCCGGTATGTACCTTTCGTGAAGTGAAGTGAGCTTTCCCGGCGCGTGAAGTGGTATATGACATATATTGCCGATAGCCCCATGGCGATGTCGGTAGCTATTGCTGCACCTTTGATGCCCATGTCAAGAACGAATATGAAAATGGGGTCGAGAATAAGATTTGCACCGGCACCTATAAACATAGCGATCATAGCTTTTACCGGGTAGCCTGACGCTCGCATCACATTGTTGAAGCTGAAAGCAACATTCATAATCAGCATTCCGGGTAAAATCCATTGCATATAGTCGCGTGCGTATGGGAGAGATGCAGTGCTGGCACCGAAAGCGGTGAGTATATCATCAAGGAAAATCGCGAAGAGGGAAATGTAGATTATTGCATTTATCAGCGTGAGGACGAATGCATTACCGAGTACGGTTTCGGCACCCCGAATATCCTTGGAACCGAGCAGGATAGAGACCCTTGCGGCAGCACCGGCACCGATGAGTACGCCGATAGCCGCGCTTACATTCTGTACGGGGAATGTGATGGCGAGTCCGGCTATGGCTTGGGTGCCGACGCCTTGACCGATGAATATGCGGTCGATGACGTTGTAGAGCGACACAACGAGCATACCGACAACCGCAGGAATACTGTATTCCCACAGCAGTCGCGCGATAGAGCCTGTTTCGAGTTTGTTGAGGTTGCCCTGTGTGGCTGATTGGTTCTGTGACATATCAGCGGCAAAGGTACGAAAAATACGTAGGATTTGGTAGATTCAGGGAATTCGGAAGTGTCTGAAACATATACTTGCATGAGATAAAAAATGTCCTTCGGAATTTCCGAAGGACATTTTTTTATTGATGTGTGTAATATCTGTGGCTTACATCATGCCGCCCATGCCTCCCATTCCGGGTGCGGGCATAGCGGGAGCGGGATTTTCCTCTTTCTTTTCTGCGATAACGCATTCAGTGGTGAGGAACATTCCTGCGATAGATGCGGCATTTTCGAGAGCCACACGTGTAACCTTAGCGGGGTCGATAACGCCTGCTGCGAGAAGATTCTCATAAGAGTCGGTGCGTGCGTTGTAGCCGAAGTCAGCTTTACCTTCCTTGACTTTCTGCACAACAACTGCTCCTTCAACACCAGCGTTGGCAACAATCTGACGGAGGGGTTCCTCGATAGCGCGTTTTACGATGAGGATACCTGTTGTCTCGTCCTCATTGTCACCCTTGAGCCCTTCAAGAAGCTCAACGCAACGGATGTAAGCAACACCACCGCCGGGCACAATGCCTTCGGCAATAGCGGCGCGGGTTGCGCTGAGTGCGTCATCAACGCGGTCTTTCTTCTCCTTCATCTCAACTTCTGAGGGAGCTCCGATGTGAAGAACGGCAACACCGCCGGCGAGTTTGGCAAGACGCTCCTGGAGTTTCTCGCGGTCATAGTCGCTTGTGGTCTGCTCAATCTGTGCCTTGATCTGAGCAACGCGGGCTGCGATAGAGTCCTTGTTGCCAGCACCGTTAACGATAGTGGTATTCTCTTTGTTGACAGTCACTTTTTCAGCACGTCCGAGATAATCGAGAGTAGCGCTTTCGAGTTTCATGCCTTTCTCTTCAGAGATAACCACACCACCGGTGAGAACAGCGATATCCTCAAGCATCTCTTTGCGGCGGTCACCGAATCCGGGAGCCTTGACAGCGCAAATCTTGAGTGAGCCACGGAGACGGTTTACAACGAGAGTTGCAAGCGCTTCCTGATCAACATCCTCAGCAACGATAAGCAGCGGACGTCCGCTCTGAGCTGTGGCTTCGAGAATAGGAAGCATATCCTTGAGGTTTGAAATCTTCTTGTCGAAGATAAGGATATAGGGAGAATCCATCTCGCACTCCATTTTCTCGGCATTGGTCACGAAATAGGGTGAGATATAGCCGCGGTCAAACTGCATACCTTCCACAATATCAACTGTGGTTTCGGTGCCTTTAGCCTCGTCAACGGTAATAACGCCCTCTTTCTTAACCTTTTTCATAGCCTCGGCGATGAGTCTGCCGATAGCCTCGTCATTGTTTGCAGACACGCGGGCAACATCTTCGATTTTCTTGAAATCGTCGCCAACTTCCTGCGCCATATTCCTGATGCCGCCAACAACAGTGGTGACAGCTTTGTCGATACCGCGCTTGATGTCCATAGGATTGGCACCGGCTGCAACATTCTTGAGTCCTACATTAATGATAGCCTGGGCAAGAACTGTAGCTGTTGTGGTGCCGTCACCTGCATCATCGCCGGTTTTAGACGCAACTTCCTTAACGAGCTGCGCACCCATATTCTGGAACGGATCCTCGAGCTCCACTTCGCGAGCCACGCTCACACCATCCTTAGTGATGTGGGGAGCACCGAATTTCTTTTCAATAATAACATTGCGACCTTTCGGACCGAGGGTCACTTTCACGGCGTCGGCAAGTGCGTCAACGCCCTTTTTGAGCTCTTCGCGAGCTTTGATTTCAAATTTTATTTCTTTAGCCATGATAATAGTAATTTTTGTTCAGATTAAATAAAGTATCAGTCAGCAATGATAGCGAGGATATCGCTCTGACGCATGATGAGGTATTTCTCACCGCCGAGTTCAATCTCGGTACCTGCGTATTTACCATAAAGAACCTGGTCACCCTCTTTTACTACCATTTCTTCATCCTTCGTGCCTTTTCCGGCAGCGAGAACGGTGCCTTTGAGGGGCTTTTCTTTAGCTGAGTCGGGAATGATGATTCCCGCCATGGTAACTTCTTCTGCTGGTGTTGGCTGAATCAGTACTCTGTCAGCCAGTGGTTTGATATTCATAAGATATTGAATTTATTGGTTATTGTTAAATTTCTGT
>CAMWUZ010000015.1 GCA_947177595.1 uncultured Porphyromonadaceae bacterium
CTAATAATTTTTTCATAATGTGCAAAGTTATCATTTATAACAATTATAGGAATATTAAGTTGGGTGCTTAACTAATTTTAAGGGCGTGCCTTTTCCCTCTGTTGCAAATTAAACGTATCTTTACAACCGTTTTAAAAACTGCAAAATTGATATATCTTTCGCAGTGGGCGCTGTGTTAGATGTATTTATTTGATATATAGGACTATGCGAATCATTCGCGAGAATATAATATTTGTTTTGTGTGCACTGGTATGGTGTGTGGCAGGCTGCTCAACCGATCATGTAGGCAATCAGGTTGGCGCGGGAAAGATTATTCCTGATGTGGTCGTTTGTCCGGATGTTGCTTCGGTAGCCAATCCTAATCAGGTGACTTCTTTGGTAGATGTGCCTGCCGGTAAGGATTTTACTTTGAAAATATCCTCTGCCGACGGAATTTACTCGGGTACATGGCAGACTATTTCATCTTATTTTCCGGTAGAGGCAATTCTTCCCGGCTCGTATAATATAGAGGCATATTACGGGTCACCTCTTATAGAGGGGTTTGATGTTCCCTATTATTACGGCTGTGCATCATGTAATCTCGCAGACGGTGGTGAGGAGAAGGTGGAGATTGAATGCAGGCTTGCAAATACACTGGTGGTGGTTGATTTCGACCGTTCTGCAAAAGATTATTTTCCGGAGCTTGTTGTGCGCTTGCATAGTTATGGCGGCGGATATATAGATTATCCTAAGTCGGAATCTCGCTACGCATATCTGAAACCGGGCAAAATATATGTGGGAATGGTACTCCGGATGCCTGACGGCAGGGAGTGTGATTTCATGGTTACCGAGGTTGATGATGCCAAGGCGGGTATGTGGTTCCCTATAAAGGTGTGTGCGGATAAAACCGATACGGACTCACCGGTTGTCACCGTTTCCTTTGATGATAAGGTTAATGCCGATGATATTTCTGTTGTGTTGTCGCCGGAGTTTGTCAATTCCCCGGCTCCCGCAATAAGTTGCGACGGGTTTGTTGCAGGAGTGCCGGTGAGCATGATCGAGGGGCAGACTCCTTCGCAACCGCTCGTCATGACAGTTCCGGCTGCAAATGTTTCCCATCTGATTCTTACCACTATCGCCCCCTCTCTTATCGAGAAGGGATGGAAAGCTGATATGGATATTATGGCAGCGACAGATCTTTCGTCGCTTACTGCGCTTGGATTGAAAGTTCAGAAAGGGGAGAATATTACCCTTGATTTTACAGACCTGGTTCCTAAACTCAGGGACACGGACGGATTACCGGACTGCTTCACACTGCAGGCTATCGCACCAAACGGCAAGGAGTCGGCACCGACGTCACTCATGGTAGACCTCAGTGGAGCCGAAGTGAGGATACTTTCGGTGTCAGCGCCTGTTGTGGGAATAGATGAAGCCACATTTAAGGTGTATTGTGATACCGATCCGGCAAACACACTTTCTTTGACAATGTCCGACGGAAAATCATGGATTCCGTTGGCTATCTCTTCAATCACTAAGGTGGAATCTGAGGCACATGTGTATTGCATTGACTTTAAAGTGCCTTCCGGCACCGCTTCTATTCCTGTGCGTCTTAATTACTGTGGTCTGACGAGAGTTGAAACGGAACTTAAGCGTCTTTCTCCTGAATTTGATATAGAGGTGGATGCTTTTGCGCTGAAGGCAATCGTGCGGATCAAGCCAAAAGATGAGTCCTTGCTCAAAACCATCACCTCTCTTGCACGGATTTATGCGGGAAATGAATTGACCGCGCAGATCAGCCGCGATGAGGAGCATGGTGAAATCATTGTGTCAGGGTTGAAAGAGAAAACATCTTATCGCTTCAAGGCTACTGTGATGAGTAATCCGGATGCGCTTGATTTCACTTCGGAGGTTTCGGTTGTCACCGAAGCTGTATCAAATATTCCGAACGGTGCGTTTGAGGATATTATCGAGAGATTCACCACATTTAATAAAATGTTGAGTGGCGGTAGATATTCGCAGAATATCGTGGATATATTTAATTTGCAGAATTATACCGATTTTAAATTTACAATTCCTAAATTTTGGGCTAACACCAATGCCAAGACATTTGATACTCAGGCTAAAAAACTGAATACCTGGTATGTGATTCCCTCAGTACGTATAGTCGAAGGAGAAGAGTCATATATGGGTACTTCAGATTCTTATTTTGCCGTGCGTCTGGACAATGTGGCGTTTGATCCTGCTGGAGAGGATATACCCGATTATCTGCAGGAGGGAGAGCCTTATGTGAGATATAGCCGTAATATTCCGAATATCAGATATAAGGCGGTGGGTAAACTATTTCTCGGTTCTTACAAATGGAACAGGGAAACCCTCACGGAGGAGTATAATGAGGGAATATCATTCAGCTCCCGCCCGGCGGCTCTCAGCGGGTTTTACCGTTTTGTGCCTGTTTTGCCCGGTAGCTCGCAGCAGGGATATATAAGGGTAGAGTTGCTTGGCGATGGTGATAAGGTTATCAGCCGTGGAGAGGGACATCTTATTCCTGCTACAGGCTATACGGCATTTACCGTGCCTCTGGAATATGAATATTTCGGTGAGAAAGCAAAAAAACTGAAAGTGATGATTGCCGCTTCACCTGAAATAGGTTCCATAGACCACGAAACCGAAGCGTTAGTAACCGTCGGCGATCCGAAAACATCTACCAGTATAGGCAGTTCGTTGTGGATTGACGAACTGAAATTTTCATATTGAAGAAACAACAATTATTATCATAGATATAACTAAATGAACTTACTCCGAAAAATTTCAGCGGCATTGATTGCGTTCGCGGTGATACCGGTTGCAATGAGCGCGCAAGAAACCTTTAAGAGGGGACTTGAGCAAGTGTCGTTCATACCCAAAGGACAATGGATTACAGGAGTTAGTGTCAACTACTCCCAGAGTAATCAGGATAATTACCAGTTTCTGGTAATTGAGAATATCAATGGCGACACCTACTCATTTAAGGTTAGCCCGACACTCATGTATTGTTTCAAAGATAATCTTGCCACCGGCGGTAAATTCAGTTACACCCGTTCAAGAGCCCGGCTGAACAGCGCTTCGGTGGTGCTTGACGGTGAAACGACCTATGATGCGGATCATCTCTACGCCATTACATCAAATTACTATGGCACCGCGGTGTTCAGAAACTACATTTCGCTCGGCACCGGAATGCGCTTCGGAATGTTCAATGAAGTGCAGCTTGAGTTGGGCGGAGGTCAGAGCAAGATGACTAACGGCTCCGGAGAAGATTTTACCGGAACATTTGAGCGTAATTTCAGTCTGAATGTCGGACTGACTCCCGGCATGGTGATGTTTCTCAACAATTATTCGGCAATCGAAGTTAATATAGGTGTTCTCGGTTTCGGATACACCGATACCAAATCGACTACCGACCGCATATATGTTGCGCATCGCAAGAGCAAGCATGCCAATTTCAAAATCAATCTGTTTTCCGTGTCTTTCGGATGCGTGTTTTATCTCTGATGAGCTATGAAAAAGTTTTTACTACATATATTTTGGGTTCTGTCGGTAATAACTCCGCTCACCGCGCAGGCGCAGGAAATTGATACTCTTGCAGTATTCTCGGAGTTCGGGCCGGAGCCGGATGCTGCGGCTATTATGAATGAGAAGGTGATTGTCGGCAAGGACACGGTCAGCATGATTTTGCCTCAGCGCAATTTCGGCAGATATGACCGCGGACTATTCAATTTTCTCTTTATACCTAAAGGGCAGTGGACTTTCGGGCTCATGGCAAGCTACGGAGAGTTCAACAGTGATGATGTGCAGTTGCTCAATGCAATCAAGGATTTCAATTTTAAAGGCAAGCTCTATTCTATAAAGCCCTCTTTCGGTTATTTCATCGGCAATAACCAGAGCATAGGTCTCAAATTCAATTATACCAGAGGTGAAGCATCTCTGGGAGGACTGACGGTGGATATTGACGAGGATATGAACTTCTCCCTTAAAGATGTCAGCTATTTCTCAAACTCCTATGCTATCGGAGTGTTCTACCGCACTTATGTGGGACTCTCTACAATGAAGCGTTTCGGCGTTTTTAATGATGTCGATCTCAGCTTCGGCAGCTCTTCTTCCCGCTTCAAGCGCTATTACAGCGGTGAGTTGAGAGATACGAGAACAAACGCCACTTCGGTTTCGCTCAATTTCAGCCCCGGTTTGTGTGTGTTCATAATGGAAAATG
The DNA here is from genome assembly GCA_947177595.1 of uncultured Porphyromonadaceae bacterium. Classification (GTDB taxonomy): domain Bacteria; phylum Bacteroidota; class Bacteroidia; order Bacteroidales; family Muribaculaceae; genus Paramuribaculum. Next base: position 4,223 of record CAMWUZ010000015.1, read on the forward strand.
TCAGCTTCAATGTGTCGTTTGGGGTGTTCGGACTCCATGTCCGTCATGAAAAGCAGCTCACCGACGGAATAGAGGAGGGCTCACGCACAAGCAGCGGAGCAAATTTCAAATTCAATTTGTTTAATATCAATTTTGGACTCGGTGTACACATCTGATAATATTTTCGGCATAAAATTCCGCAGGTCTGTCGGCGCTCTCTGTGCAGTGCTCTCTGTTGTGGCGGCATCATGTATCAAGAACGATATACCATATCCTCATATACAGCCTAATATACTGGCGGTCGAGGCTGAACACCAGAGTAGGGCGGCGGCGATTGACTCGGTGGAGAGAAATGTCACTCTCTTTCTTGATGAGGACGCGGACTTGCAGTACGTGCGCCTTGCATCGCTAACATTGTCTAAGGGAGCTACCTGCCCTGATACCGCGATGATTGTTGAGGGACTGAATCTTACCGAACCGGTGGAGATTAAGTTTGCGGTGTACTATGACTATGTATGGACATTCTCGGCTGTGCAATCGATTGAGCGCTATTTCACTGTTGCCAATCAGGTGGGCGCTTCTCAGATAGATGTTGAGAATCATACGGCTTCAGCGATGGTTCCCTCTGAGTTACCCCTCGATGAGGTTGTTGTCCGCTCTCTGAAACTGGGAGGAGGCACAGCGGTTATGTCACCTGACCTTGTCGGTAAGACAGTCGATTTCACTCAGCCGGTTAAAGTTACTGTCACTGAATTCGGGCGTGAGCAGGAATGGACTGTCTCGGTTACTCAGACAGATGTTGCAGTGAATATCGAGAGAGTGGACGCATGGACTAAGGTGGCATGGGTTTATGCAACGGCGGAAGAGGGCAGAACGGTGTCGTTTGAATATCGTCTCACCGGTGTGGACGTATGGACTCAGGTTCCGCAGGGATGGGTCACGGTATCAGGAGGCAATTTCAATGCCCGTATAATAAATCTTCTTCCGGAGAGCACTTATGAAGTGAGAGCCGTGAGCGGTGAGGATATCACACTTCCGGAAACATTCACCACCATGAATATCGCACGTCTGCCAAACTCACAGTTTGAAAACTGGTGGCTTGACGGAAAGATATGGTGTCCCTGGGTTGAGGGAGAAAACCCGTTCTGGGGTACAGGCAATAAGGGCGCTACGACACTCGGACCTTCCAACACATCTCCTATTGCAAACCTTGACTCCCCTACCGGCTATCATGGGGCTAAACTTGAATCCAAGTTTGTTGGAATATCCATTCTCGGTAAATTGGCGGCAGGAAACCTTTTCGCCGGTGACTATGTGGCTACCGAAGGCACCAACGGCATTCTCTCTTTCGGCAGACTGTTCGGTAACTATCCTACTAAACTGACAGGTAAGATTGAATATACATCCGTGCCGATTTCTCACTATTCTTCCGGTTTTCAGGATATGGTAGGGCAGCCCGACACCTGTATCGTATGGTGTGCTCTCGGAGACTGGGAAGAGCCGTATGAGATCCGCACCAATCCGGCAAAGAGAAAGCTGTTTAATCCAGAAGACCCGGGAGTTATCGCATACGGACAGGTACAGTTCGGATATTCGACCGGCGGCTATGTGGATATTTCCGTAAATCTCGACTATAGATCCACTTCACGTAAGCCACGCTACATCCTTGTAGTGGCGAGTGCAAGTAAATATGGTGATTATTTCACCGGTGGCAGCGGTTCAATTCTTAATATTGACCATTTGGAACTCGAATATGACTATTGACGGTAAAAAAATTATATTGTCGCTTGCAGCATTCCCGTTTGCGGTTTCAGCGGTGACTGCGCAGGAGCAGGGAAAGCGACCGAATATTCTGCTCTTTATGGTTGATGATATGGGTTGGCAGGATACTTCAGTGCCGTTTGCCGATTCTATTACGGCAAATAACCGGAAGTACCATACCCCCGCTATGGAGCGCCTTGCAGCCTCAGGCATGAAATTTACAAGCGCTTATGCCAGCGCTATCAGCAGCCCCTCGCGATGCAGCTTGATGACCGGCATGAATGCTGTGAGTCATAAGGTTACAAACTGGACTCTTCACCGTGATAAAACAACCGACGAACATTCCGATGTCGGTATTCCGGCACAGGATTGGAATTACAACGGAATCAGCACTGTTCCGGGAATTAACAATACCTATGTTGGACCGTCCTTTGTTCAGCGGCTTAAAGATTCGGGATACCATACAATTCATTGCGGCAAGGCGCACTTCGGAGCGATTGATACTCCCGGAGAAAATCCGACTCATTTCGGTTTTGAGGTAAATATCACCGGTAGTGCGGCAGGTGGACTCGCTACATATCTTAGCGAAAAGAATTTCGGTCACACTCCGGACGGTAAACCGGTTTCGCCTTTTGCTATCAAAGGACTTGAAAAATATTGGGGTACCGGTACTTTTGCTACTGAAGCTCTTACACAGGAGGCGATTGCCGCTCTTGACAAGGCGAAAAAATATAATCAGCCCTGGTTCCTGTATATGTCACACTACGCGGTGCACGTACCGGTGGACAAGGATATGAGGTTTTATCAGAAATATCTGGATGAAGGACTTTCTGAAAAAGAGGCGGCATACGCTTCACTTGTGGAAGGGATGGATAAGAGCCTTGGCGACCTTCTTGACTGGATTGACAAAAATGGTGAGGCGGACAATACGATCGTAATCTTTATGAGTGATAACGGTGGTTTTGCCGCATCGAATCAGTGGAGAACCGGGGAGCTCCACACTCAGAACGCCCCATTGCGTTCAGGTAAAGGCTCTCTGCTCGAAGGTGGTATCCGTGAACCCATGATTGTGAGATGGAACGGGCATACTCCCGCAGCATCTGAATGCTCGGATTATCTTATTATTGAGGATTTCTATCCCTCGATACTTGAAATGGCACAGGTTGAGCTCACGGATTCTATTGACGGTAAGAGTTTTGTGCCGCTGATTCATGGAACCGGTAATCCCTCTGAAGGAAGAGCGTTGCTGTGGAATTATCCTCATGTCTGGGGGCTTCCCGGTCCGGGCATAGATTTCAGCTGCGCGATGCGCAAGGATGATTGGAAAATTATCTATAATTACATCACCGGTGAAAAAGAAGTTTATAATCTCGCGGCTGACCCTTACGAGCATAATAATCTCGCTAAGTCTGACACGAAACAGACTGAGAGACTGAGTGCCGAACTCGGCGAACTGCTAAGGCAACGCGATGCGCAGCGACCCGTAATCCGCTCGATCGGCAAAATAGCTCCATGGCCCGACGAAATATAACAACTCTTTCTTTGAAAACAAATCTCCTCATATTGGGCAGGAGCTGGAACCGAAATTGTTCTATGATATAATACGCGGAATATGAGTGGTATGGGGCTTTATTTCCGAATAAAAACCGAACGGAAATACGCATAAATACACCCTTGCTGACTTTGAAAATTTATGTTATGTCATTATATTTGTGAAACAAACATAACAAAATTTTTAGAGAGAAAATTCAATGCTTTGACCGGTAAAATAGCTCCCTGACCAGACGAAATAAAACAGCTCTTTTCTTGAAAACAAATCTCCTCATATCTGCTTTTGCGTTGTTCTCTATCCTTGCAGGGTGTATGACCCGCCACAGTTCGAGGATAGAGGCGGTATATGCTCTTGCGGCTACCGACCCGGAGGCGGCTCTCGATTCTATCTCGCAGATTGACTCGCGGCATCTCTCAAATCCCGATCATATGCTGTTTCGCCTTGCCACTATTAAAGCTACAGACAAGGCTTGTAGGGAATTGCCAGGTGATTCGGCAATTTTGCCGCTGGTCGATTATTATTCGACTCATGAAACCGACCGCTTTTATCCGGAAGCGCTTTATTATGCCGGGAGGATATACTGCGACGCCGGGGATGCACCAACAGCACTCAGATACTTTCAGTATGCCCTCGATCTCCTGCCCGAAACAACCTCTCAACTAATCTTAAGAGCTTGTGTAATTAGTCAGACTGCGGGAGCACTTAGGCAGCTCCATATGTTAGATGAGGCAAGACCTTGTTATGAAGAGGTGCTCCGTTGTGACAGCTTGTTGAATGATACAGTCAGCCTTATTTATGATTATGCAGACTATGCGGAATGTTTAAGAGGAACAGCCGAAAGTGAGAGAGCACTGCCTATTTTGAAAAAAGCATTGCAGTTAGCGACTGATATAAACTCTGATTTTCTACCGGTTATTAAATTGTTTCTGGCGAGAATCCAGTTAGAACAGGGTGACTATAAGGAGGCGTTGGAAAATCTTATTCCGCAATTGGATAAAATGGAATGGTATTATCGTAAGCACGCAATGTCAACCGCAGTTAAGTCATACTATAAAAACGGTATGTATGATTCCGCATACAATATGGCGCAGAGAGTGCTGGAGTTAAATATCCCGGATTATATCAGGCGAAATGCATACTTCTATCTCATCCAGGATGAAATGTTGAAATTCAGCAGCGATGATTCATTAAGGAGTTATAAAGATAAATACCTTGCGATTTCTGAGCGGATCTATAAAAAATACACGGATCAATCTCCTATAATTCAAAGGGCTTTTTACAACTACTCGGTTCACGAACGTGAAAGAAAGAAGGCTGAGGACAAGCGCAATCAGACAACACTGGTGTTATTTCTGGTATTGATTGTCACTTTGGTATTTGTAATAATGTTTTTGATTTATAAAAACAAAGCTAAGACAAACCGTATTAAGCTGCATGAAGCTCTTGAATATATCCGTGAGCAGAGAAGTCTGATGTCAGGTTTGGAAAAGGAAGATACTGCGGGAGCGGGTGATGGGGTGTTTGAGAAAACAGACAGTGATATCAGAAATACTCTTCGCCGTCAATATATTGAGAATGTATTTTCCGGCGATGGATTGATTCTGCCGGAAAGTCTGGTAAATTCAGTGGCTTTCAAAACAATGAGGACTCATTTGGCGCAGGGGAATGGAATAGCGGAATCAAGCAAAATCTGGAGTACCTTTGAAAAGAAATTTGATAAGGAATTTCCGAATTTCAGATTTATTATCGAGCGGTTGGCGGGTAAACCGGTTAAATCTCAGGAATACATAACCCTTATGCTGATAAAATGCGGATTCAAGCCCTCAGAGATTGCAACCCTGATATTTCGTGCAAAAAGCGCGGTTTCTTCTCGCCGTGCCGAACTTTCTCGTAAGCTGTTTGGGCAGGAGCTGGAACCGAAATTGTTCTATGATATAATACGCGGAATATGAGTGGTATGGGGCTTTATTTCCGAATAAAAACCGAACGGAAATACGCATAAATACACCCTTGCTGACTTTGAAAATTTATGTTATGTCATTATATTTGTGATGCAAACATAACAAAGTTTTTTAAGATGAACAGAAAAATTATAATGTCTTTTGCAGTCTTTTGTTTGGGAATTTCTTCTGCCGTTTATGGAGATTCTCTCCCACCGGTAACATTCCCTATACAGAATGATCCAGGTGATGAAAAACCTGATTCTCATAGACATCGGATGCCTCCAGTACCTATTATGTGTATAATAGACTTTGAGGCTGAAACTGTGGCGTTTTCCTCCTCGGCAATAGAAGGAATTTATGATTATCAGGTTTATGAAGCGGATGAAGAGATATGCGTCGGTAGCTATGGCGATACCTCGGAATTTGTAGATGCATTAGGTAATCTTTCAGGAAATTATTGCATTCGGTTTATAACCCCCAAAGAAACATTTACAGGATATATAAATCTATAAAATAAAATTATCATGGGAAAATTTGTATTTTTACTTTCGCTTTCAGCTTGCGCGATGATTTGTTCATGCGAACAAGAAAAAGATGATCCCTCAGATGTTGTTTTGGCGGGGAAACAGGATTTAGCAAGTATCTTGATAACTAAACCTGATACTGCAAGAATAGTAAATTCAGAGCGGGCTGCTGAGATTGCATCCGAATTTTTCAACAAATACTACCCTGTCTCAAGGTCGGAAATGCGTACCATTAAGGAAGTCAGGAGCATTAATAACTCAGAAGGCATTCCACAGATGTATGTGATTAACTTTGTTAATAATGAGGGTTTTGTTATAGTGTCTGCTACCAAAGAATACTATCCTGTATTGGCGCAAGGAAATGAAGGGAATTTCAATTTAAACGATACATGCTCTCCGGCATTTTTTTGGCTGTCTGATCAACTTGTACAGATTTCTCAATGTGACGAACTGCCGGATAGCGTAAAGACTGATATAGCAAATTCATGGAGCATATATAATTCCGAAGAATCTTTGACGGTTTCACGTTCTGATTATCCGGAAAAACCTCAGGTTTATTATGATAGCCTTAGAATGTGGTCTTTGGATGAAAAATATCAAGTCTATTACTTTAACGATTATATGCAAACTGAAGAATATAGGAATTTGAGTGATTATGAGAAGCATATGATAGAAACGAATATTGTCACTCTTGGAAATAGTAATTACGGACCAAAGGAAGATGTGACTATTGTACTTACAAGAAATTACTATCACCCTAATAAATATCCTACCACATTATTAAAATCAAAATGGGGACAAGGTGTTCCATACAATGGAGATGATGAAAATGCTCCTTATTTGGGCTGTACAACAATTGCGGCAGGTCAAATAATGAGATACCATGAATGGCCTATTTATTACAATTGGGCTGAAATGCCATACGGTCAACCATTGATTTATGCGACTCAGACATTACGACAGTTTTTATTAAACCTTTCTAAAGTAATTGGAGTAAAATATGATGGTAAAAATGCCTCTGCTACTATAGACCAGGTTCGGTCTGCATTGGAGAAAAATGATTATAAGGTTGTCAAACAGGATCATAACCTTAGTACAGTTCTTTTTAGCATTGAATATCATGAACCAGTATTAATGACAGGTTCCGGTACTAGTGGTCATGCATGGGTTTGTGATGGTGCAAATATAACCACTGGCTATCATGAGATCAGGATAATGACATTGGAGTACAGACCCACTGCATATAATACTCCGTCTGAGATGATCGAAGCCTATAAGATTACTCAGACAACCTCCTTTAGTGGTTATCGACTTCATATGAATTGGGGATGGTATGGTCAAGCTGATGGATTTTATCTGGATAATAATATGAATCCAAAAACATCTAAAGAACAATACTATTTTAATAAGAATAGACGTGAACTTTTAATAACACCCAAAAAACAATAATAAAACAATTATGAAACAGAATCTCTCACTTATTTCATTCGGTGTCATAGCGTTGTTTAGCGCCACCACCATATCAAGTTGCTCTGACAGCAGCGGTGATAACCCTCTCCAGCCTATTGAACTTTCAAGAGCGGAAGAACAGGTCTGTGCCGACCTTAATGATTTTTCAGTAAATCTACTCAAAGCGGCTGTTGACGGGAGCAACGGTGAAAATGTAGCTGTGTCTCCCCTTGGAGCCGCTATGGTTGCCGGTATGTTTGGAAATGCCATAACTGCACAGGATCGCACCGAACTTGCCACAGCTTTGGGTATTGATGCCAACGATTTCAGTGCTCTTAATTCTTACAACGCCAAGATGCTCGCAACACTGCCTCGCCTTGACAAATCGGCTAAAGTCGCACTCGCGAACGGGTCATGGTTTGATCAATTCCGGGTAAGTCTCAGCGACCAATACAAGTCAATTCTGGAAAATGATTATAGTTCTGAAATCAATATGGTTGATTTTAAAAATCCGTCAACTCTCACCAATATAAATAATTGGGTTGCAAAGCGCACGGATAATGAAATCACCAGGATTCTTGAAGGACTGAATCCGGATGATGTTGCGGTATGGATAAACGCTTTGTACTTCAAGGGATATTGGAAGTATAAATTTGATAAATCAAAAACCCAAAAGGAAGACTTTGTATTGGCAAACGGGTTAAAGACAAAAGTGGATATGATGGCTGCGGACGAGAATGTAAGTGGCATCTTAATCTACAAACGGATAGGGGGATATATGGGCAATCCATTGGATCCGGATGCAGACTTTGACAGTATCTATGTCACTACCGTATGTAGTATTGATTACGGTAATAGTGGATTTTCATTCAATGCGGTTATGCCGGATGAAAGAATCACTATTAAAGATTATCTGTCGGAAAACTCTGACATCCTGTTCAAATGGCCGTCTAATACTCGTCTTTTAGGAGAAGAACGTAGTGGCGCTTCTCTTTATTTCCCGAAACTTAATCTTTCAACTGATACCGATTTGATTCCGATAATGCAATCTCTTGGCGTGAACAAAATTTTTGGCGTGAACAGCGGGGTCAGAATGCCGGGTGTCGGTTTGGAGACAGGTTTTGTAGGAGTGTTCAAGCAAAGTATAAAACTGGATGTTGATGAAGATGGTGCGACGGTAAAAGTCGTGACTGCAGGAAAGGGTGGTGATTTACTCGCTTATGCTCCACCAACTACGGCAAAATTCAATCATCCGTTCATATATTTTATACGTGAAGAGTCAACAGGCACCATACTCCTTGCCGGCACAGTGATGAATCCCAACGAGTAATCGGGAAACCCAAACTTCATATTATATAGTCCTGAGTGAAGCCGCTTTAGCGGTGTTAGCTCAGGGCTATCTTTTATCCGGTCGGATTATTTGCTAATTTTGCGGGATATGAAAAAGATTTGTGTGATAATGCTGTGTGTGGTGGCTTGTCTGTGTGTGGATGCTCAGAAAGTCAAGGAGCTGAGTGTGCTCCAGTTCAATATATGGCAGGAGGGTACGGTGATTCCCGGGGGCTTCGAGGCTATTGCCGATGAGATAGCCCGCCTTGAACCTGATTTCGTGACTCTCAGCGAAGTGCGCAATTATAATAACACAAGATTTTGCGACCGCATAACCGAGGCTTTACATAACCGAGGCAAAGAGTACTATTCTTTTTACTCGGATGACACCGGTCTGCTTAGTAGGTATCCCATATCTGACAGTGCCGTGGTTTTTCCCCTTAATAACGACCATGGGTCTATCTACCGTTTGAATGCAAAGATAGATAACCGCGAATTTGCTGTTTACACAGGGCATCTCGACTATCTTAATGACACTTATTACGAGGTGCGTGCCTATGACGGCAATACATGGAATAAAATGGATGCGCCTCTCACCGATGTAGCTGAAATTCACAGAAGAAACGCCCTTTCGCAGCGTGATGAGGCAATAGACAGTTTCATAAAGGATGCCGCTATTCAGGCTGCGAATGGTGCGATGATTATTTTCGGCGGTGATTTCAATGAACCTTCTCACCTTGACTGGATTGAAGCTACGCGTGACAGCGCTGATCACCACGGCGTGGTTATTGAATGGGAGAATACCAAAAAACTCTTTGATGCAGGCTACAGAGACTCATACAGAGTGCTTTATCCGAATCCTGTAACACATCCCGGTTATACATATCCCGGTGCGAATCCGGCGCGTAAACCGGAGTCGGTCACATGGGCGAAAGAGTCGGACGAGCGAGACAGAATTGACTATATATTTTATCTTCCCGTGAATGGAATGGAGCCTGTTGAGGCGTATATATTAGGTCCGGAAGAGAGCATTGCCTACAGCAAGGAAGTACCCTCCGCATCGCAGGATAAGTTCATAACCCCGCTTGGCGTATGGCCTACCGATCATAAGGGAGTATTTGTCAGGTTCCGCTACCGCGCAGAGTGAGCGAATGGGTTATGCACTCCGGCAGTTCATCCGGATTGTGTGTCACAAATATAATCGTGGTGTTGTCGCGGCTTGCGAGAGAGTTGATTATGCTTTTGATCGCTTTTTTGCGGCAGCGGTCCAGTCCGTGCATAGGTTCGTCGAGAATCATCAGTTCCGGATTTTTGATGAAAGTGCGGGCAAGCAGAGTCATTCTCTGTTCGCCGCTGCTGAGAGAGTTGAACCGGCGGTCTGCTATCGCCTCCATGTGCAGGAGAGTTATCCATCTGTCCGCCTTGCTCAATTGTTCCGGCTGCAGGCGGGTGTAGTTGCCAACCGTGTCGTTCAATCCACGGGCGATAATTTCACGTACCGTTGACGAGCCTCCACCGAAATATAGGTGCATTTCCGGTGAGATATATCCTATCCGCTTTTTTACATCCCAAATGGTTTCACCGGTACCGCGTCTTCTGCCAAATACCATTACTTTGTTGGAATAGACCTTCGGATTATCCGCATGGATAAGGCTGAGAAGGGTTGATTTTCCACTCCCGTTCGGACCGCTCAGCTCCCAATGGTCTCCTCTGCGTATCACCCAGCTTATTTCCGGAAGTATAATCTTGTTGCCGTAAGCAACCGTGCACCGGTCCAGATTCACCAGTTCCTCTCCGACTCCGTCATAGCTGTTTGCCGGAGCAGGAATTTTGGAACAGTCGATAGCGAAACTGAAAAGCGATGCTATTGCATTTCGCAGTACATCAATACCTTTGTTATCCCTAAATAAAGTCGCTCCGATAGTGAGATTGCTTACCGGAATCACGGCATCGGTATATTCCGGTATCTCTTCTGGGTCGCTGACGGCGAGGATTACGGATACAACGTTTTCTTTAATATCCTCAAGCGCGGAATCAAGAATTTTGCGGGATTGGGCATCCAAGCCTATGTATGGATTATCCAGAATGAGCACGTCAGGCAATTCGGCGCAGATCATTCTCGCGACGAGCACCTTGCGTAGCTCGCCGCTTGACAGATAGTTCGCTTTCTTGTCAATTACATTTTCTATTCCCAGTGCTTCACTCAGCCTTTTCCAACTTGATGATGAAGTATCGCAACTGAGAATATCTCCTACGGTAGGCACTTCATCATTCATCGCGGATTCATACCGCTGTTGATAATATTCCGCCTTGAACCCGGTGAGAGTGTGAATATCAGAAAATTCTATTCTCTTGATATTCAACTTTCCCGCCGGTGATGAAATCGCGTTTCTGGTGAAGTTCCATCCTCTTTCAAGAATGCGGGTGAGCATGGATTTTCCGGCGCCGTTCGGTCCGATAACGGCAGTTACTCCTTCCGGTATAACGGTATGATGCGGATTGTCAAGACTCCCTCCTACATACTGGAGCTGAGAACTGTTGAGATATATCAGCGGCTTCATGCCGCAAATATACTGCTTTTTAATTTGTTGCGGTAGCTGTGGATGCAGATTCGGCTACGCCGGCGGGGATTCTTTTCTGCAAGTCCGGATCCTGCATCTGTATGATCTCGGTGTCAGTGCCCGAAGGATAATTGAACAACTGCAGGTCAAAGTCGGTACATACAGCTGCGATGTGTTCAAAAATCTCACTTTGCACAGCCTCGTATGCCGTCCATGCCGTTGTGGTGAAGCACCATATCTGCAGAGGAATACCCTGACCGGTTGGAGTCATCACTCTCACGAGAATCTGCTGATCATTCCCGATAAGCGGGTGGTTGAGAAGATATTGACACATATATGCTCTGAAGAGACCTAGATTGGTGTCAATGGTGCCGTTGACAACTGCCAGCCCCGGATTATAATCGGGTTTACCACGCTTCTGAGTCTGCTCTACAAATCCTTTGAGTTCCGGATAAAGAGCGGTTACTCTCTGTAGCAGCTCCTGATCGCATTTCTTGATGTAGTAAGCGTCAAAAATAACAGAGCGGGCAATCTGACGCCATCCGCTCGACGACATTCCTCTCCAGTTCTGGAAAGAGGTTGAAATGAGTGTGTAGGGCGGGAGGGTGACGATTGTATTGTCCCAGTTGCGCACCTTTACAGCCGATAGCGACATATCTTCGACAATACCGTTGGCTATTGTGGAAGGCACCACAATCCAGTCTCCGACATGGAGCATGTCGTTTTCAGCGAGCTGTATTCCGGCGACAAAACCGAGAATAGTATCCTTGAATACAAGCATGAGTGCCGATGCGAATACACCGAGTCCGGCTAGAAGCATTGCCGGTGACTTACCCACGACAATTGAAATGGACACGATTGTCACGATTACCCATACAATACCTATGCAGATATTCAGAATACCTTTGAGGGGCAGGTTTTTAGTGTTTTCCTTCTCATCTATACGGGTCCATATAAAGGTGAGCACGGCATTGATACCGATAGCGAATACAATGGAGGTGTATATATAAAGGCATTTTTCAAAAATATTAAGGAGGGTACTGGTGGAATCAAATGCGAAAGGAAGCAATGCAAGGATTACCAGCGGCGGAATGATATGACTGCACTTGGTCAGTACCCGTTGCTTAAGGAATAGCTCTGCGGCAGGGCTTTTGCGCATTTTTACAAACTTTCGTGCCACGAACAGAATTCCGCGTCTTATCAGCCAGCCAATCAGAAGGGCACCGCCAACAATTATTGCCACATACACAATCTCTTCAATGGTTTTGTCGTGGTCAAGACCGATGAAATCAAGGAAATGTTTTATATTTGTGAGCAGCCAGTCTGCAACCTGATGTGATGGAATAATTTGAGCGTTCATGATAAATAGAATGTGATTTACTAAAGAACGCTAAAACCAACAACAATGTTTATCGGTTATATAAAAAACTAACGACTAACAACTAACATTATGGATTTCAATGCTCCCCCCGTGGCGCCGCTCACTTTTCAGGACGCGGTAGCAAGAGTTTTAAGTAAGTATGCCCAGTTCGGCGGTAGAGCGAGCCGCGCCGAATTCTGGTGGTTTATGCTCTTTTGTTTTATTGTGAATGCCGCGCTCGGTATTCTGTATGCTATCACCCGCTGGGGTATTTTCAATTACATAGACTGGGTATTCGGTCTCGTTATCTTTATACCAGTGCTGGCAGTAAGCTGGCGACGCCTCCACGATGTTGGTAAAGGCGGAGGATGGTGGTTCATCAACTTTGTGCCTATAGTGGGCTCTATTATATTTATAATATGGTGTGCTCAGGCAAGCGAACCTGTGACCAACAGGTTCGGTGAAGTACCTGCCAATTAATCTATGACTCTATTGCCTTATAGTTGACGGCGTGTTAACTATTTGGTGCCTAATTCACGTATAGCTCCGGTTGCGGGATCAAAAATCGCGTATGCCGGAGCCTTTTTATCTGTAAAAAGTGTGGGGTCAATCCCGAAAACTATACCATATTGCGCTACTTCCGTAGAAAGGGTCGCAAGACTGCTGCCGTTCAATACTGCGGTGAATGTAGCTTGTCCCGGCACACAGTAAGCGAGTGCGCCTTTAGGATATTTTTTCGGTTCACCTTTTTCATTTTTAGGAAGTTCGCCTCTGGAATCAATATCGATATTGAGATAAACAGGCATACCGCTGAGGTCATCGATATCTACCGGTCCCTCGGTCACGGATATTCTTGCAACAACTTTGCTTGTTGCCGATGAGTCGGGAATAGTGGTGTAGGTGCGAACGGTAGTACCGGTCTGTGTAGTGCCTGTAAACATGGCGGTGAGAGCCGCTTCCTGCTTTTCAAGATTTTCAAGCGCTATTTTCATCGCGGCACCGTCGCTTGGCATCTGGTCGGCATTGCCTGAGATAATATCGTTTCGGCTCTGTCTCAGTTCATATATTTTTGCTGCCGCAAGCTGCGCTTTCTTCGCCGTGCTTGTAGCCTGAAGCATTTCCTGGGTGACTGCCTGTGCCGCTACCGGTGTCTGAAGGATAGAAGGCTGCATGGCAATGGCGACAGGACGCGCAGGTGCTGCCGGGATTGAAACATTCTCGTCATTGA
>CAMWUZ010000016.1 GCA_947177595.1 uncultured Porphyromonadaceae bacterium
GGCATAGATTAGGTCGTATTTAGACACATCCACCGGGCGTGAGAAGATGTCGCTTGACATATCGGCAACCAAAGGCACAGCCACCTCCGGATCTTTGCGGATTTCAGTGCCGTAAATGGTGTTGTTGGTGGTGATGTGGAAATAGTCGGCATCCGCAGGCACGGTATAGCCTTTGGGGATGAAAGTGAAGTTGGCGTCCTTTGAAGAGGCGACAACGTCCACTTCGCCGAAAATCTTAGCCTCCTTGATGGCGTTTACAGCCCAGGTGCCGGTTTCGAGATAGGCGGCTTTTTTACGCAGCAGGTTGAAGGGAGCCATGCAGAACTGAAGGCTCGCGCCACCGCCGAGAAACAGCACCGAATATCCTTCGGGCACATCGAGCAGCTCTTTTACAAGCGCACGGGCTTCTTCAATTACGGCAACAAACTCTTTGCTGCGGTGAGAAACCTCCAGAATCGACAGCCCTGTGCCGGCGAAATCTATAATGGCATCGGCGGTATTCTTTATTGTGTACTGGCTGAGGATAGAGGGTCCTGCGTAAAAATTATGTTTTTTCATTTAGGTGTAGTTTTAAGGGGTTATAAGTGCAAAGATAAGATTTATTTGCACTCAGGTAAGGTTTTATAATAAAAAAATTGTGCAATTGACTGAAAATAAATTAAAGTGCTACACAGCCGTTAAACTTTGACTCGGTTTGAGCGTCATTACTACAGACGTCTGAAAATGAATTATATTGACAACATTAAAAAAATTGAAGATTATGAATATTAAAGCAATTTTAGTAGCGGCATCTGCATTGGTTCTTTCTGCTACCGCTGTTTCAGCGCAGAGCAAAGACAAAAAAGACGCAAAGTGCAAGGATGCAAATTGTGAAATGATGAATAAAGAACAGTGTGGCGCTCAGGCACCCTGTCTGTTTGACAACCTCAATCTCACCGATGCTCAGGAGGCTAAGCTCAAAGAGATGAAGGAGAATAACGCCAAGGCTCGCGAAGAGGGGAAGGACAAAGCGATTGCCGACCGCAAGAACGCACGCAAGAACGAGCTCGCCCAGATAAAGAGTATTCTCACTCCCGAGCAGTATGTGCAGTTCCTTGAAAACAGTTTCCTAAGTCAGGGTAAAGTTGGCAAGGGAATGAAGCAAGGTGGTTCCCGTGGCGGCAAGGATTTTAAAGGCGGTGACCGTAGAGGCGGCAAAGACTTCCGTGGCGGCAAGGATTTTAAAGGCGGTGACCGCAATGGAGCTCCCGCAGCTAAATCCGAAAAGAAGTAAAAAATTTACTATGTATTTCAGAAAAGTCGTATTCCGGTATCGGGTGCGGCTTTTTTTGTGCGTTCAGTCAAGCATGAGGCTCATATATGGGCTTTCACTTGGAAAATCAAGCACGTCTCCTATCTTGGCACTGCTGAAAACTATGCGGTTGAAGGTGTCGGCATCGACATCAAAATCGAGTTTGCCGGAATATGAGTCATCGATTGCGCAATTGCCGTCCTTTATTATATAGGTGTGGGAATTATACGGGATGAGTCTATCGGTGATTCTTATTTTTGATTTAAAGCCGGGATTAGCCGCTGCGATAACACCGAGGCATAGCGGAGCGTTGACAATTCGCGCCATTCCGCGGCTGAATGGTTTGCGCCCGTTGTTCTCGGCAGGAGTATAAACGCTCACCGGTGTGTCGGGAAACTCATTGCGCATCACGGCAAGCACCGCCTCGCGCGCGTCATGGTCATCTCCGAGCAGATCCTTGACAAGCAGCCTGCCATCGGAGGGAGCCGCGCATCCGATAGCCACTATCCTGTCTGATTCTCCACGGAGCGCAACAAAAATGCCTCCGTCGTGAGCAAGATCATCAAGAATGTTGAGGAAATCACGCTGAGAGTGCAGAATCGCGCATTTGCGCTTCATCTCAAACTCATGGAAAGCTTCATATACTTCCGGCAGATAGGGATCTTTTACCCGGGTATAGTTCCCTGCCGGGGTGAATGTGTGCAGGGAGGTGAACCGCTGCGGATCGTAATAATATACTGTAGAGAAATCAAACTTGTCGTAGTAGAAATACAGCCGGTCATGGGCCGGAATCAGCGAGCAGCTCATGAAACCCCTCTCCAGCGCGCTGTTGAGAGCTTCGACCATCAGCTCGTTCATGTAGCCGTTGCCTCGCGCGGCACGTCGTGTTCCCGCGCCGCAGATATAGCCGGTGGTCACCTGCGTGCCCTGGAAAGTCATGGCGTACGGTTGCAGAAGCATACTGCTCACAATCTTGCCGTTCTTTTCCAGAACCAGTGCATCGCTCTCTTTGTAAACACGGTTGAAAAACATTTCAACAAACTCGCGCGAGTCATCGAAGCATTCCGTCCATATCTTTTTGATCTCTTCCTTACGGTTCATAGTAGTGTCAGTTGTTTTCAAATATAACGCATCGTGCCCCGCATGGGTTTGCGGAGCACGATGTTTATTATAATACCTGCGCTGTGGGATCAGCCTTGGTGGGCGGGGCGCAGAAGATCATTTACGGTTTTCACCGGATTGAAGGTATCAATAGGCACTTCTACAAACGCGGTGTTCCAGTCGCTCATTGCACCGTTCCACAGTCCGGGCAGTTCAAGAGCTTTAAGTTCCTTCCCATGGCTTGATTTGGATGAAATGAATCCGGTTGCGGGATCTGTGTGGACAAGAAGATTGTAATTCTTGCCGTGACGGTTTTTGATGTAGCACACCAGGTCAACGGGGTTGAAGTGAGTAGCCGACTTCATCTTCGCCACATACTCCTCGTTTGACGGGTCAATCTGGTGGCTTTCGAGAATCTGGAGCGATGCCGAGCCGTCAGGATTGACAGCGATAAACGGGCCGCCCCCGGGTTCACCCTCGTTACGCACCATACCGCATACTCTTAGGGGACGGTCAAGTTTGTCATGGAGATATACGGCGCGGTGGGTCACATCCATTTTGGTGAAGTTCGGGTCACGCAGACCGAGCTTGTCGCGGAGAAAAACAAACATCTCGTCCAATTTGGCTTCATTGTAATCCCCCCGGGCGAGCAGCTCGAGATATCCATTGATAGTATCATGCAGTTCCATCATATATCCCGCGATTATCTCCTTATATTTAACGGTTGGTTCGCGGCGGCTGTCGGGCACCACATTGTCAATATTTTTGATGAATACGACTGCAGCCTCCATATCGTTGAGATTGTCGATCAGCGCGCCATGACCGCCGGGACGGAACAGCAATTTGCCGTCTTCACGGAACGGTGTGTTGTCAGGATTCGCCGCTACCGTATCGGTACTCGGTTTCTGTTCGCTGAGGCTTACGTTAAACTTCACTCCGGTGCGTTTCTCGGTGTCACCGAGCACTTCACTGAGTTTCTCTTCAAACAGCTTGCGGTGGTTGGACGATACTGTGAAATGTAGATTTACCACACCTCCGGTAGCCGCTGTCTGAGCTCCTTCGGTGAGCTGCTCCTCAAGCGGAGTGCGGCTGCCTTCGGGATATGAATGAAACTTGAGGAGACCTTTGGGCAGACCGCCATAGTTCATTCCTTCCGGTTTGATGAGGGCAGCAATCACTTTTTTGTGCTGTTTGGCAGCTATAAGATCTTTGGCAGAGGTGTCATACAGCTTTTTGCACATATCATCAAGTTCTTTTGCGAACGGGAGAGAATCAAAAGATGCAAGGAGTTGACCAACCGGAGATTCGGGATCGGCAACCTCATTGGCGCCATCTACAAACTCAAAGAGAGCCTTGAACATTCGTGAAGCCGCACCGCTCGCAGGCACGAACTTGCACACAGTACCACCGTCGGCAAGATATTTGCGCCAGCGCAAGCGAGCCTGCTCCTCCTGAGCGGGAGTGAGTACGGTAATTCCCTTGCCGGGACGTGCCGCATCAATAATCGTGAGAAACGGGAATCCTTTTGCAAACCGGGCAAGCATAGCGTTCAGTTGCTCTTCGGTAATGCCTTTCGCCTCAAGAGTGAGGAGATCTTCTTGCTGTAACATGGTCGTTTTTTTGGTATTAAGAAAAGTTTGATGCCCAAAGATAATGATTTTTTAATATAAAGTCAAACAAACTTGAACTACGCTCCACATGGGTGAGCTATCGGGAAGTGGGGATAAAAAGTGGGAAAAAATATCTGGTTAGCGAAGTTTTCTTAGTATTTTTGCGGAAAATCATAAGTATGACAAAAAAATTCACATATATATTATGCACATTCACGGCGGCATTGCTTGCCGTCACTCTCTGGAGTTGCCGCATTAGCTATAAGCTCAACGGCGCGGCTCTTGACTACAATGTGTATAAGACTATTCAGGTAGAAAACTTTCCTATCCGTGCCGCTTTAGTGTATCCGCCCCTACAGCAGATGTTTGAGAATCAATTACTTGATTATATTACAAAAAACACACGCTTACAGACGGTTGATTCAAAGTCAGATCTGGTGATGGAAGGCGAGATAACCGGATATTCGCTTTCTCCTCAGGCGGTTACTGAAAACGCTCTTGCTTCAAAGACACGTCTCACCATAACCGTGCGCGTCAAATACACCGATAACAAGCAGGATAAGAATGATCTGGATCAGACTTTCTCGGCTTATCGTGACTTTGATAGCTCGGAAATGCTCAATGATGTGCAGGATCAGCTGTGTCAGGAAATCTGTCAGGAGCTTGTTCTTCAGATATTCAACGCTACTCTCGGTAACTGGTAAAATCTATCGCCATGCAGAACAGTATCTTACATAAAATCAATGAGATGATTGAATCGGGGAGTGGTTTCCCCACCGCTGAAGAGGTTGCTCATCTTGAAGCGGCGTACCCTTATTTTATACTTCCCGCCGCCCTAAGGCTGGAGCGTGCCAACGATCTTACCGATGATGAACGTCGCCACCTCGAGCTCAGAGTTGCGCTATCATCCGGCGACAGGGAGGCTCTTTTCCGCCTTGCGGATCCTCAAGGTGAGGAACTTTCCGGGTTCTATCCTCCGGATGACACACCGTCCGCTCCGACAACTGAGTCGGCAATCGACACATTCCTTGATACTTATGGCAAGGTTGATCCTCATGAAACAGCGTTGCTTGAAAAACTCATATTCCACCCGGTTGCGGAATATGCCGCAACCCTTGAGAGAGAGGATCCTCAGGCACCGGAGGGACAGGACGCGGTGCTTGATGCATTTCTAAAAGAATTCTCCCCCGAAGCTAAGCGTGACCAAGATGAGGAGGATGAACAGCGACGCAAGTCTCTTGCAGGTAAAAAAATGCAGAATTCTCCCGGTGAGGACTCCCTGCTCAGTGAGAGCCTCGCAAAAATCTATATTTCAAGAGGTAAATATGACAAGGCTTATGAAATAATCCATTCGCTAAGTTTGAAATATCCAAAAAAAAGTATTTACTTTGCAGACCAATTGCGTTTCTTACAGAAACTGATATTGAATTCTAAACATAAAAAATAAAAACTACCGAAGATATGTATGTAGTCCTCATCATTCTCACCCTTATAGCCGCTATTCTTCTTATCGGCGTGGTGCTTATTCAGAAATCAAAAGGCGGAGGTCTTTCTTCCTCTTTTGCAGGTTCTAACCAGATCATGGGTGTGAGACGCACCAACAACTTCATTGAAAAAGTCACCTGGATTCTCGCAGGCGCTATCTGCGTTTTTGCAATCGCTTCCACTTTCTTCCTTCCCTCGGCTTCTGATATTCAGACCTCAAAGGTGAAAGTAAGCAATCAGGTCCAGCAGGATGTTCCCGGAAACTATGACTCACCTGTTGCGGCTGAGAATCTTCCGGTAGCTGAAGAAACCCCCGCAGCACCTGTAGCTGAATAACAGGGTGCTGACTCACGGAACATCAGGAAAATCTACAAGGGAGGAATGTTTAGTGCATTTCCTCCCTTTTTATCTTTATTCATCTCTAACCAAAACTCCTTTCCGAGTGTTATTTCATAAAAGAAACATTAAAACTGCACTAAATTATGGAAACAACCCGTCAAGCCAAAATAGCAAGGCTCATCCAAAAGGAGCTAAGTGAGATATTTCGTAAGCAGACAGCCAAGACGAAAGGTGTGCTCGTGTCGGTAAGCACCGTGAGGGTATCTCCCGATTTGAGTATCGCCAAAGCATATCTGTCTATTTTTCCCGGAGATAAAGCGCAGGAGGTGATGGAAAACATCAACCGCAGTGCTAAGACTATTCGTTACGAGCTTGCACAGAAAGTGAGATTCCAGCTTCGTAAGACTCCTGAACTCGCTTTCTACCTGGATGATTCACTTGACTATATCGAGAAAATCGACAGCCTTCTTGCGAGCGACTCCGCTGAAAAAGAACTTCCGGCGGCGCAGGAATAACACATTATATCACACACTCCGACCATGACTGCACTCCGTATAGCTCTGCGATACCTCTTCTCGCGCAAGAAGCACAATGCGGTGAATGTAATCTCATGGATTTCTGTTGCGGGAGTGGCAGTCGCCACCGCAGCAATTGTTTGTGTGCTGTCGGTGTTCAACGGCTTTTCAAATCTGGCGTTTTCACGGCTCAGTGAGGTTGATCCCGATATCAAGATTGTACCGGTGAGCGGTAAGACCTTTGCAAACGGTGATTCGCTTGCCGTCGCTCTGACCGCGCTACCCGAATTTGAACTTGCCGTCCCCGTGATTGAGGAGCGCGCTCTGGCAATCTATGGAGGCAGACAATTACCGGTGACTATTAAAGGAGTTCCGGACAATTACTCTCGTATTTCAAATATAACAAATACCGTTATAGACGGTGAACTGTTGGATTCAACCGAATATTATCCTTGCGCCACCCTCAGTGTCGGGGTTGCTCTCAGTCTTAATGCTCGTCCTGACTATTATGAACTGTTATCGATTTATGCTCCGCGTAGAGTCGGGAGAGTGAATGCTGCCAACCCGATGAATGCATTCAGAGGCGATTCGCTGATAGTGAGCGGAGTTTATGAAGTGGAACAGAACGAATATGATGCAGATAAGGTGATAGTGCCAATCTCTACTGCAAAAAAAATTCTCGACTATACAGATGAATCAACAGGTATAGAGTTGAAGCTCGCTACCGGAGTCAGTGAAAAGCAGGGACTTTTTGCAGCGCAGAGAGTGGTAGGTGAAACTGCTGCCGTTCAGACCAGGCTGATGCAGCAGGCTGAGTCGTTCCGCATGATTTCGGTAGAGAAATGGATAACTTTTCTAATGCTCGCGTTCATACTTGTTATCGCATCTTTCAATGTCATATCCATAATGTCAATGCTCATAATAGAGAAGAAAGACAATATCGCGACATTTTCTGCACTTGGTGCCACCTCTGCCATGATCAGGAGAGTTTTTGTATATGAGGGTTGGCTGATTTCTCTTCTCGGCGGAGCGGTAGGACTCATTCTTGGAGTGGCGCTTTGCCTCGTACAGCAGCATTGGGGACTTATTAAACTGGGAGGTGATCCGTCTCACCTGAGTGTGTCGGTATATCCTGTGCAGCTCCAGCTTGGTGATTTGGCGGCTGTCGCAATGATAGTGGCTGTTACCGGGCTGTTCATCGGTCTCATTGCCGGCGGAATGGTCAAGCCTGGCAAGCAGTTGCTTCGAAACGAGGACTAAGAGCCGTTTATATTAGAGCTGTCTCCTGAAGTTATCAGAAATCATTGCGGAATGCTGCGAGCATACGCTCCTTGACGAGGTGCTGGTGCTCGGCATCGCCATAGTTGGCAAACGGATAAATTGATATCCCTCCTCGCGGTGTGAACAGTCCGATAACTTCCAGATAGCGCGGATTCATCAGCCTGACAAGGTCTTTCATGATGATATTGATGCAATCTTCATGGAAATCGCCGTGGTTTCTGAAGCTGAAAAGATATAACTTAAGGCTTTTGCTCTCAACCATAAGTTCACGCGGGATATAGTTGATTATAATTCTGGCGAAATCGGGCTGTCCGGTCTTTGGGCACAGCGAGGTGAATTCCGGACAGGTGAAGGTGACAAGATAGTCATTTTCTGGATGCTTATTGATAAATGTTTCAAGCACCTGTGGAGAATAAGTGTCCGGATATCTGGTGTCGGTGTTTCCGAGAAGAGTCACACCTTCAAGCTCGTTTTCGTTTCTCATAACTGTTCGGTTACTGCCATTTAAAATTTTTCATCTGCCGGAATAACGTGAGTATCCTATCGGCATAGTGGGAATTCATAGCCCATCTGTTATTCAAATCCTGCCAGGTGGGAGCGACACCGCGGGTCACCAATGTGAACCTCGGATCTATTATCACTTCTCCTTTTGGCAGGGGTTTATTGCAGGCGTAGGCGTAGAGATGCTGAATCTGGGCTGTTACTCCGTCCTCAATTGTATCGAATGAGTGTCCTTTGAGCCCAAGCCTGGTCACGCCGAGTCCGCAATAGTTATGCTGGTCCGGAGTCACTGCGGTACCTCCTGTGAATTTAAACCATCCGGTTTCAAGGGCAGACTGACAGAGGGCGATGTCACCTCTCACTCCATATATTTCTCCCACATGGTAGAATGCTTCGGCTATCTCACGGTCAAATTCGGGGTTCCGCGACAGTATGTAGCGGTACATTGTTTCCACATCCACCTCGGGACGTCCTAAAATAGTTACGGCTCCGTCTGAAAGAGTATCTTCGGTAACGTGCGAATCTTTGTCCGCCGTGATTTCCTCCTGCATCACCTCAAAGATGATGTCTTCGGGTATGACAATTGTGTCCTGCTGAATTTTATTCAGCGGTTTACGTTTTTTTGCTCCGGCGGTAGTTTCACCGGTACACATTAATATAATAAGCAGGAATGTGATAACCGTTTTCATCGGGTATCTGGCAGAAAGTAGCGGGTTAATCCTCTGTTTCGGTGCCGTGGGTTGTATCGGAGTCTTTTTTGCCGCGGAACGCTGCAACGAGCTCCCGACCAAACAAAATCCACGCAGCGCATGCAACAACAGCAACAAATACACAACCGACCATGATAATCATCTTGGAGGGCTTGGAGGGTGCGAGTGGCACGGTTGCCGGTTGCAAGATAGTATATACGGGGGTGATTTCCTGTACCTTAGCCTTAGCCATCTGCAACTGCTGGGCAGTGGTGTTGTAGAGATTATATGCGAGTTGCATCTCGTTTTGCAGACGCTCCTCCTCATTACGCATCGTGCGGAGAATCACGCCCTGATTCTTATCCATGTAGTTTGCATAGCGTTGCTGCGCCTCATAGTAATCGGTGCGAGCCTCGTCATTGAGAGTCTGAGCGTATTCGAGGTCTTTACGCGCTTTGTTTGTACGGTAATCGGTAACGTATGCTTTGAGACGTTCTGCAACAGTGTCGGCAAGAATGGCTGAAACCATAGGATCCTGCATCGTTACACTGATGGATATGACCGAGGTCTTGGAATCGACATCCACTCCAACTCTTGCGCCGAGGGTGTTGACTACTCCGTTTTGCTCCGGAGTGAGCTGAAATGAATCAATGGTCTTTTCGTCATCTTTGGTGCCTGAGGATTTGAAAATAGACATGATTCCTCCCACAGCTTTGCCCGGCAGATACATAACAGCGCTCCACCAGGGGGCGGAGAGGTTGTGGCTCACATAATCTTCAACTGTTTTCTGAGTACCGTCCTTTTCTGTAACCTTAACGTCAAAAAGATCAAGCGAGAACGGAATTGAACTGACAATATCAGGGTATAGCTGCGGGCTGAAGGCATCTTTGCCCTGACTCATATTGGTATTGATGCCTGCGAGAGCGGCAAGTGCACCGAGATTGGCTGAACCGCCTCCGCCTTGAGTTGCTTCCGGAGCAAGTTTGATGATGGTGGTGTACTCTTTGGGGATTGAGAACGCGATGATGATTCCGGCAAGAAGTCCGATTCCTCCCCATTTCAGAATCTTACGTTTCTCAGACCATAATTTGCGCGCGAGTTCCAGCAGGTCTATCTCCTGCTCGGTATCTTCGGGACTGCTTATATTCTTGTTCTGCTCTGCCTGCATGATAGTTATTTCTTGAATATGGAGTAGATTGTAGCCGCCATGGTGCCGAGTGTGGAGAACGAGCTGACATATCCGAGAATCTGAGCCCAGTTTGTACCTCCGTTTTTAGGCTTGGACGGAACGATAATCTGGCATCCCGGTTCTATAGGGGTATTTCTCTGCGCTCTCGCGACCATACCGTTCATATATACCACGAATGCTTTGCTTTTTCTTGCTCTCTCGCCATATCCGCCAGCCTGGTCGATATACCAGCTAAGTTTCTTGCCGGGCTGGAAACCGACAACATTGGGGAACATAACATCACCACTGATTTTTACGGTACTGAGTTCCTGAGGAATCACGAGCTTGTCACCCTCCTGAAGCACGAGGTCGTAGGCGCTGCCTGGATAGCTGAGCGCTTTTTCAAGCTCAAGACCTACGCTGTAAACTTCGGTTAGCACGAGCTTGTCAACCGAGATGGAGTCTTCCGCGTTCTGGGTTGCAAGTCGGAGCGATTCATCGCGTGCGGCGATTTCATCCTCTGTCATTTTTCTAAGAAGTCTCGCACCACGGGGATATGCACCTTCGATAATACCACCGCAGCGGCGTATGATGTCGCTGATACGCTCGTTTCTTGACTGGAGAGCGTATTCTCCTTCAAACAGCACCTCGCCTTCTACTGTCACGAGTTTCTGTTCCTGATATCCGGGGCTCTTGCGAATCTCTACAATATCGTATGGCTTTAGGCGGAATTCCGGGTCACCGTTGATAAGGAGACCGTTCTTGAGGGCAAATGTGAATACCTTTGCTGTCTGTTCGGTCGGACGCATACTTGTGGGATCCATTATGCGCCGTGACACATCCACTCTTGCTGTTGAGGCTCCCTGACGCAGACCGCCTGCCATGACAATAAGGTCTTCGACAGACATTCCCTTTGCGTACGGGTAGTCACCCGGATCGGCTACCTGACCGTTGATTGTCACTTCACCCTGGTCATTGATTTCTTTGGCGCTTGACACCACGAGAATGTCGTTTGGCTGCAATACTATGTCCTTTGCTCTGCCTTCAAGAATATCGCCGAGCGCAATGCCTTGAGCCTCAAGAGTCTGCCCCTCTCCTTCATGGTAAAGAATCGCACGGTCAAGATATGCATCTTCCGAAAGTCCTTGTGCAGCCTTGATAATATCTTTGAGAGTAGTGTTGCCGTTGCCGAGAGCATACATACCGGGGCGGAGCACAGAGCCTCTTAGCTCGACCCGGTTGAGGAAACGTTCGTTTACCTCGCCAATATTTACAATATCTCCGTCTTTAAGGCGATATCCTGAGAAATCCGTGTTCTCCACATTATATATCTCATTCTCTTTTCCGGTAGAACGGTTTACGGTAATCATATCGGTGTATGCGTTTCCTGCAAATCCGCCTGAATATTTGAGAAGATCGGCAAGTGTTTCACCCTCTTTGAGCTCATAGTACATTGGGCGTTTGACATTGCCCTCTACGTTCACCAGTTGTTCGTATGGAGGAACGATAACAACGTCACCTTCCTGCATTCGGATGCTCCCCGCCTGTTTGCCTCCGAAGAGATAATCATATATATCAACATCCACGAGACGGTTCCCGTTCCGGATGATGTGCACATTTCTGAGTGAGCCGACTTCATTGATACCTCCGGCACGATAGAGCGCATTGAAAACGTTAGAGAAAGGGGATAACCGGTATGAACCTGGCACATTCACCTCACCCATCACATTGACGAGAATGCTTCTGATTTCGCCGAGGTTGATGCTTATGTCGGTCTCCTCATCTTCCACACCGGCATATTTCTTGGCGAAAATCTGCTTCAGGCGGCTGTTGGCTTCTGCTATGGTGAGTCCGTTTAGTGATACCGGACCTATCTGTGATATGATGATGCTTCCCTCGGGTGAGATATAATCGCGAATCTGATCCTCGCTTGCTCCCCAGATGTCAATCACCACCTCGTCACCAGGGCCGAGACGGTAATCGCTGGGTGTAGCCATGTTCTCGTTAGGCTCAAACGAGAGATCTTTGGTAGTGAATATGTCGTGACCATATATTTTTTTCCTCGCCACAGTATCGGAAATGGCGTATTGTAGAGAGTCCGGGAGCATAACGTCAAACACACTTCCCATTTTTGAGATTGTCTGGTCGTCCGGCTTCTTTGCGGTGCGCAGGCGCGATTCTCTCGTGCCTTCGAGTTTGTCACCGGCATTGTTTTTTGAAGATGTTTTCTTGACAGATGCAGCTGTCTCTTCGGTGCCGGCATACTGGTCGCGCAATCTTTCTATCTGGTCTCTGGTAACTCCTTTTGCAAGTAGTTCTTTACCAATCTGCTGCTCTGTCTTGCCGATAGCTGCCTGACGTTTGATGTAGTCAATAACCTGTTGGTCTGTCATCTTAGCCCATGCTGTCAATGTTGCCACTACCGCAACAATGGTCAGGAGGATCCTTCTTAAGGTGGTTGACATTTTCAGTTCCGTTTTATTCAAAAATAGAATTCATTTATCTTTATCTGCTGATTCCTGCAGCTTTGCCTCGTGCTTTTTACGCCTGTCGGTAAGCCACCAGTTGGCTAATGTCCATGCTGCGATATCAAGTAGAAGCAGAATGTTTACTTCGATATATTTGGAGAGAACGATGTTGAAAAGGCTAAAAATAACAGCAGACATCACAATGAGTGTCATGGCGAGACGCTGATTCACACCAAGTGCGAGAATCTTGTGGTGGATATGGGTTTTGTCCGGCAGGAACGGATTGCCGTGACGCAGGATACGGCGGAAGAATACGCGCACAACATCAAAGCAAGGTATGATGAGAGGCGACACCGCGAGAATCACCGGGTTTGTGCCGAACACGGGAATTGTTTCCGGAGCGCATTGCAGCAGGGTGAGTCCGAGGAATACAAGGAATAAACCGATTGTGAGGCTGCCTGTATCGCCCATGAAAATTTTCTTGCGTTTTTCGGGATTTCCGAAAACATTATAGTAGAAAAACTGGATGAGCACACCAAATGCGGCAAAAGAAATCATGGCATACACCGGCTTCCCAATTATAAGGAATGCTGAGCCGTAGAGAATGAACGCCACTCCACTCAGACCGGAAGCAAGACCATCGATACCGTCAATAAGGTTTATGGCGTTGATTATATAGACCACCATGAGTATGGTGAGAGGAATCCCGAGGAACGGGCTTATGTGATGAAGTCCCAAAACTCCGTGGAGGTTATTAATCCAGAGTCCGCCGCCTATCAGGAGTACCGAGCAAAAAATCTGCACGATGAATTTTGCACGGTATCGAATACCGATAAGGTCGTCAGCTATACCTGTGAGGTAGAGCATGAGGAGCGCGCAGAAGCCGAATGAAACTGCCTGAGCATTTTCACCCATGGTCTGTTCTATGCTTCTGTCGCCGGTAAGATAGGCAAAACCGAGAAGAAGAGAGACTGAGAAGCATATCACGGGAGTGAATGCAATGCCTCCGAGCCGTGGCACTGTGCCTCTGTGGATTTTGCGTTCATCCGGTTCGTCAAAAAGTTTTCTCCGGAAAGAGACAAGGAGAATCTGCGGAATGATAATTCCCGCAAACAGGATGCTTAACAGCATGGCGGAGATGGAGCTCAGAATCCAGGATGTCATGATTTCAGGTATTAGGTGTGTTCGGTAAAGCAGTCAAGCAAAAATATGTCAACCGGAGTTGGCTCTCTGGTTGAAGGTATGGTGTGATCCTGTGGTTTAATTTGCTCATTATGCTTGCACTGGTTTTAAGTGTACAGTCTGCCGGCTTGAAACTACTTTCGGTTTTTAGCTGACGAATAGGGCGTTTTGTCGGATAAACCGCGTTTTAACGTCCTATTTCCGCAAAGATAGGCTAAAAATGTTAAAGGTGCAAGCGATTTGTTTTAAATCTCTCTGCTAAACATCCCCCGGTTAAAATTTGCGCATGATGATTCTTGACTTCGTGCTCGCGATAGTGAGATGGTCGGAGTTCAGCTTTTCAATCTTGAAATTTGTCTCGGTGTCATAAATTCCCCAGGGCAGTAGGGCGCCCTCGTTATAGTTTGCCGGGAAGTATGGAAATTCCAGAGTGAGTGAAGTGCCTGAATAGGTCATGATACCGGTTGCGAATACTGTGGGATGTGACAGATTGACAGTATGCAGGTAGAAGCAGTAGAAAATGTCGGTAGGCTCTGTTACAGTGCCGGTTGATAAATCTTCAACCGTCAGCACTCTCCATTGCCCGTCCAGTTCGCCGTTTATTCCCCCTTTTCTGCATGAGGAGAGTATGGCGAGAGTGAAAACGACAGCAACTAATGCCAGTATTCTCGTGATATACCTTTTCATAGCCAACCGGTTTTTTTGATGGATACCATCACTCCGAAGCTGGGTCCGAGAAGTGAACCGCCGTCAGTGGCGATAGAGAATTTTCCGCTCCATCCGGATAGTTTCTGCGGGGTGAATGTGGTCTCGATAAGAGTATTGAAATTTTTAAGCACTTTAGGAGTAGGGGTGTCGTATGTGCCCCAGCTGCGGGTGTATGACAGTAGGAGCCGGTAGCCTACAAATGGAATCGGCTGTCCCTCAAGTCCGAGGTGGTGGGTTTTCACTCTGTTGTGATAAAAGTAGAGGTTATGGTCGCGGTTATATATCGGTGAAATGAGCATCGGGTTGCCTATGCCCATTCCCCAGTTCTGCCAACCGGTATAAATACTATGGTTGTAATATTGGTCTCTTCCGCTCACTTGTTCGGTGATTTCTGGAGTGTGGTCCCAATACACCGGTCCACCCTGATCTTTCGTCATAAGATATTCATACACCACAGTGCTGACGAAAGGATTCTTCGGCAGTCTCATTTCTGCTCCGAGCAGCATATCCCGCCAGGTGTAGTCGAGAAACATCATTGAATGGTCTTCAAAGAAATGGTCATAATAAACTTTCGCAGACCAATCATTGCTTGACGGTGTATAAGATAATGCGAAGTTCCAGTCTCCCACGTGATTGCCATACACGTTTGTCTGCTCTCCGATTGGGGTATCTGATCCTCCTGATGAGGGAATAATCACTTTCAGCCAGTCTTTCAGTGAGTTAGGCATATCAATGACGGAATTATCTCTGATTGATTTGCCTCCAAACTGCGCCGCCATCTGCAATCCTCCTTCAAATTCAAGTGGGAAGCGCCGGTAATCACCGATTTTCAGGAATCCGGCTTTTGAGTGGAAAAGTACATCTTCAGTACGGTTGCTCCCTTCTGCAACGAAATTTTTCTGCCAGCGTGAATCAGTGAAGAATCCGTATGAAATATATCCTTTCACTGAGAGCCATCCCTTGGTGAGGGGCACTTTGGTATATTCGGGAATACCTAGCTTTGCCTGAGGAATAGGACGTGAGTTATTAGAAAAAGTGAGATTGCCGGTAGAGAGGCGTGGATTATTGAACCCTCCTGAAAACTCTTTGCTACCTACAGTGAGTCCGAGACAACGGTAGCGAAGCTCGGCATAAAGTTGCTGTACAATAAATGAGGATGAGAAATTATAGGCTGCCGCAAGATCTACTCCGGCTCCCCAGGCGAATTTTTTGCTGTTTTTGTTTGCTTCCTTGAAGATGCCGGCGCGCAGATAACCATTATTCTTTTTAATGGACGAAAGTCCGAATCTATTGTTTACCAGCCAGAACGGGGTGTTTTCTCCAGTACCGGTTGAGGCTGTTCCCTCCACTGTATATCTGATGCTATCCGGAATCTCGGATGCACGGACTTGGAGAGTGGTGATAAATATCACCGCTGTCAGGTACAAGTATTTAATTGCTCGCATTACAGAGGGCTTGATGATGTGCAGCTGCAAAGATACGAAAAAATCCCGGACGCGGGTGCGTATCCGGGATTTATTGGGTTGGATGATTAAACTTCAGTCCGTCTTATGCTGCGGCAATGGCTAAATTGGTGAGCCATATCCACAGGGGACAGAATCCGATAAACAGTATCACACTGAGTGTGAGCGATGATGTACCGGTTGCCACATAAGTGTTATATTCATCAGCGATGATAATACCTGAGAATGCCGGGGGAAGGGCTGCTGCCACAACGAGCATCTTGAGGTTTAACGGATCCATGTGGAAAAGGAGACCGAGAATAAGTACCACACCGGGCATCAGGATCATCTTCATGATAGATCCCAGTATAGCCTGCCAGTTGATAGTGAACTTGATGGCTGAAAGTGTGATACCTGCTGAGAATACTGCCATTGATGCGTTTGCCTTGGCGATAAGGTCAAACGAAGGACTGAGTTCTTTAGGCCAGGGTATTCCGGCAACGACCCAGATAACGGCAAGTATAGGAGCCCATGCCACAGGCTGTTCGAGGGCGTGGATAACAGGTTTCCATGCACTTTCTTTCTTAGTGGAGCCGGGGTTCTGTTTCTCGAGAGAAGCATTCATCAGCGACAGACCTACAGGGATGCCGATTGCATTGACCACGATTCCTACGATTGCCACAACGAGTGCTACCGAGGGAGATGTGCCGAATATAGGTTCGAGCACTGCGAAACCAAGGAAACCGATTGTAGGAGAACCACTGATAAGGGCACTGACTGCCGCATCGGCACCGGTATTCTTCTTAAACATTCTGAACACGAAGTACACCAGCATGAAGCACGCCATGATGCCTATGGCAGACACAAGTGTGAGGCGGATGTCTTTCACGAGATCCTCGCGGGATGCCTGGACGATTGATACGAACAAAGCGGCAGGCAATGCGAAATCGAGCACGACTTTATTGAACTTTTTTGCGTCGTCACCGGAGAAGACACCCTTTTTGCCGGAAATATAGCCGGCAAGCATCACCACGATAATTGGCACGATGGCATATAGGATTACATGAGATAGATTCATGATATGTTATTTTTTAATTAAACTTAATGCTAAAAGGGAATTCTTGACTCTCGCTGATTAAACGGTATATTCAATAAGAGGAGTCGGGTTCAGATAACCGATGTGTCCGCTCTCCTTACCTGAATCGGCTGCGAGCTGAACATCGATCATAGCCGGTTTCTTAGATGCGATAGCCTCTTTAAGGGCGGCTGTGAGCTCGTCAGGTGTGGTCACATAATAACTCTTTGCGCCGAAAGCATCGCCGATTTTGTCATAACGTGCGTTGATATCCAGGG
>CAMWUZ010000017.1 GCA_947177595.1 uncultured Porphyromonadaceae bacterium
TTTTTTCAAGCATAAGACGGCATACGAGATTCCTCTACGTCTCGTGGGTCGGAGATGTGTATAAGAGACAGTTATGATCGAGCTGGGTGCTCTCAATCGTAGAAAAGCCCTGCCTGCAGATGTGGAGGTTGATTCCCTCATTGTATATTAATATTGGCTAAGCACAAGAAATCAAAGGAGCTCACGGACAAGATAGCAATCTTGCCTACTACCCCCGGGGTGTATATGTACTTCGATTCCGAGGGTAATGTGATTTATGTGGGTAAAGCGAAAAATCTCAAGCGGAGGGTTTCATCTTATTTCAACCGCACTCATGAAAGCACTCGTACAAATCTCCTCGTACGTGCAATTGCGGATATGAAATATATTGTAGTACCTACTGAGCAGGATGCGCTCAATCTCGAAAATTCCATGATTAAGGAATACAAACCGAGGTATAATGTGCTGCTCAAAGATGATAAATCCTACCCTATGATTGTGGTGACGAAAGAACCATTTCCAAGGGTATTCATGACCCGGCAGAAACAGATGGAGGGTTCAAAATATTATGGACCTTATACCGATGCCGTTGCTGCAAGGACTGTGCTTGAGCTCATCCGCGAATTATATCCGCTCCGCTCATGCCGACATCTGATAACAGAGCAGGGGATTACCGAAGGGAAAGGGCGGTTGTGTCTGGACTATCACATCAAGCGATGTTCAGGTCCATGCGTAGGCAAGATAAGTCGGGAGGAATATGCTCAGCAGATTGAAAATGTCAAGAAAATTCTAAGAGGTGATCTCGCCGAACTGTTAGAGTATCTGAGAAAACAGATGCTTGACCTCAGTGCCGAATTGCGGTTTGAAGAAGCTCAGGAAGTTAAAGAAAAATATGAATTGGTGGATCGCTATTGCAGCAAGAGTGTGATAGTAAGTCAGACTGTAGGGGATGTGGATGTGTTTGGCGTTGATGATGACGGCGGAGATGTCTTTATCAATTATATGCATGTGCGCAGAGGTGCTGTTGTGCGGAGTTTTACTCTTGAATACAAGCGTAGAATGGATGAGACCGTACCGCAGTTACTCAGTTATGCTATGGCAGAGATTGCCCGCCGGTTTGATGTGAAATACGAGGAAGTATTGGTTGCAGAGCAGCCGGAAGTGGATATGCCGGGTGTGACATTTACTGTGCCTCAGCGGGGTGATAAAGCGAAACTTCTTGAAGTGTCGGAACGAAATGCACGCCAACATAAGATTGATATGCTTAACCAGCTTGCACGCAAAGATCCTGAAGAGCGGACACGCAAACTCCTTGAGAGAATGAAATCAGACTTTCGTCTTGAGATATTACCTCATCACATAGAGTGTTTCGATAATTCTAATATTCAGGGCACAAATCCTGTGGCAAGTTGCGTGGTTTTTAGGGACGGTAAACCATCAAAAAAAGATTATCGCCATTTCAATATCAAGACTGTTGAAGGACCGGATGATTTCGCATCCATGAAAGAGGTTTTGACCCGAAGATATACCAGGTTGGTGAACGAGGGCGAGGAGTTGCCGCAACTCATAGTGGTTGATGGCGGTAAAGGTCAGCTAAGTGCTGCTGTTGAAGCTCTCGATGACATGGGGTTGCGCGGCACAATAGCCGTTGTGGGTATTGCAAAGCGTCTTGAGGAGATCTATTTTCCCGGCGACAGTGTGCCGCTGTACATTGACAAAAACTCGGAAAGTCTTAGAGTGGTGCAGCATCTGCGCGATGAAGCCCATCGCTTTGGTATCACACACCACCGCAACCGCAGAAGTAAGGCGCAGCTTGTATCGGAGCTTGACTCTGTGAAAGGTGTCGGAACAAAGACACGCGAGGCGCTTCTGAAGCATTTCCGCAGTGTGAAGCGAATAAAGGAGGCAGATCTGGATGAACTCGCATCTGTTGTAGGACCCGCCAAGGCATCTGTGGTGTTTAATGCTTTCAGATCTGACGGTGAGGATTGATGAGGCACGGTTCATCCGAATCGTCTGGAAAGCACGCTGGTCTGTTATTAACATATATTATTTAACGAGCTCTAATATTTTTCCTATTTTTGTGCCCTAAAAGTTAACCGATCAATGAAAAAAATTCTAATAACTATAGCTATAGGTGCTATCTTCACCTCACTCCACGCTGAAAAACCAATAGACAAAGGCTACAGCACCATCAACGCTGAGACTGCTGAAGCCCATATCGGTTTTCTCGCTGCAGATGATTTGGAGGGGAGAGAAGCTGGCTATCAATCCGGACGAATTGCAGGTAATTATCTGATAGCCAACGTTAAATCTATGGGGTTGAAGCCATGGAAAGAGGCTGGGTACGAACAATCCTTTGAA
Source organism: uncultured Porphyromonadaceae bacterium (assembly GCA_947177595.1). Taxonomy (GTDB): domain Bacteria; phylum Bacteroidota; class Bacteroidia; order Bacteroidales; family Muribaculaceae; genus Paramuribaculum. The sequence continues at coordinate 2,344 of CAMWUZ010000017.1, forward strand.
GCATATAGAACAGAAAGGCAGCGAAAAGGGCGTTATCAAGTGCATCCGGATAGCATTGATAGACTTCAAAATACTGTACATCAGAAACTTAATCTCAGAAATGTTCTTGCCGTGATTCCGGGAGAAAAAAGTGACGAGTATGTAGTGATGGGAGCACATTACGATCATCTCGGTGTTGATCCTCTTCTTGACGGCGACAAAATATATAATGGTGCGGATGATAATGCCTCTGGAGTATCCGCTGTGCTTCAGATCGCACGTGCATTTCTTGAAAGCGGACAGAAACCGGAGCGCACTGTGATTTTTGCATTCTGGGACGGCGAGGAGAAAGGATTGCTCGGCTCGGAATATTTCATGCTCAACTGGGATGACCCGGACAAAATCAAGGGCTATATAAATTTCGACATGATAGGTCGCAATAACCGAGAGGATGTGCCGGAGCACGTAGTTTATTTTTATACCGCCGCTTATCCAAATTTTGAAAAGTGGCTCAGAAACGATATCAAGGAGCGCGGACTGAATCTTAAGCCCGATTATCGGGCATGGGACAGACCGATAGGCGGTGGGGATAATGGCTCTTTTGCGAAACGCGACATTCCGATAATCTGGTATCACACCGATGGTCATCCCGACTATCATCAGCCCTCTGACCACGCGGATAAAATCAATTATCCCAAGATAGTTGACATTACCCGTGCAGCATATCTGAATTTATGGAATCTGGCTAATCCTTCATATGTAAGATGAGAGTCAGCCAAGGCGAAACAATAAACACCACTGAAAAATGAGTGAAAAGCAGAAAATAAGAGTAGGAATAACCCACGGAGATATCAACGGGGTTGGCTATGAAGTGATTCTCAAGGCTCTTGAAGATGAAAGAATGCCGGAACTCTGTACTCCTGTGATATACGGTTCAGCGAAAATTGCCGGATATTATCGCAAAGGAGCACTTGCGACCCCACTGCAGCTCAACCAAATTTCGAAAGCATCAGAAGCACGCGATGGGCAATATAATATCATCAACGTGATAGGTGAGGATGTGAAGGTTGAACCGGGCATCGCTTCTGCCGAAGCCGGTCAGGCGGCTTTCGCCGCTCTTGAATGCGCTGTAACCGATCTTCGCTCGGGTGACATTGACGTGCTTGTTACCGCTCCGATAGACAAACATACCATTCAGAGCGAAACTTTCCGTTTTCCCGGTCATACGGAATATCTGCAGGCATCTCTTGCCGATAACGGGGAGAAAGCGCTGATGATAATGTATGATCCCGCAACATCTCTCAAGGTCGCTCTTGTAACAGGGCATCTGCCGCTTGCCAAAGTGCCCGCCGCTATAACCAAGGAAACCGTGATTGCAAGCATAAAGGAATTTGACAGTGCATTGCGTCGTGATTTCGGTATTCATCGTCCGCGCATTGCCGTGCTTTCACTCAATCCTCATACAGGTGAGGACGGACTTCTCGGCAGCGAGGAAAAAGAGGTTATAGAGCCGGCGATAATAGAATGTCAGAATGCTAGGATCAACTGCTTCGGTCCATACGCCAGTGATGGCTTTTTCGGAACAGGTCAGTTTTCGAAATTTGACGGAGTGCTTGCCATGTATCATGATCAGGGATTAGCTCCGTTCAAAACCATAGCGATGAATACCGGGGTGAACTTCACCGCCGGATTACCATTCGTGCGTACTTCTCCCGACCATGGCACCGCATATGACATTGCCGGAAGAGGTACCGCCGATCCCGACTCTATGCGCCAGGCTATCTTCGCTGCGATAGATATATATCGCAACCGTGCTGTGTTTGACAAAGCTCATTCAAATCCTCTGCGGAAACAGTATATTGAGAAAAACAAGAGTGATAACGTTGTTCTTGACCTCAGCAAAAGCGATGATGCAGACTGATGTGTCATATAAATTGCCGTATAGATATACTAATTCAAATGTAAATATTACCTTTGCAACAGGTTTAACGATTTGACCTGGCTGCGAATAGACAGACGGGTCAACTATTCATATAAATAACCGACAATGGGAAATGAAAATGCCGAGCGCATCCAGACCTCCCTTCTCAACCGTCTTGAGAAGAAAGTTCTGACCTGGCTTGCCGAACGCCAGCCGGTCTGGATGACCTCAGATACACTCACTTTTTTTGGTGTAGGTGCCGCAATTCTTTATGCGGTATTCTGTTGGTTGTCGCAATATAATGTCAACTATCTTTGGGCTGCATCTTTCTGTCTGGTACTCAATTGGTATGGTGCCAGCCTTGACGGAACCCTCGCCCGAATCCGCCAGCCTCAACGACCGAAATACGGTTTTTTCATCGATCATTCTCTTGATGCACTCACGACCTGCCTGTTCTGCATCGGTCTCGGACTTGCTCCGGTTATGTATCTTAGCATTTCGCTATTCATAATGGGTGGTTATCTGTGTATGTCTATTTACACATATCTCTCCACTATAGTGCTCGGTCAGTTCCGTCTCACCTACGCGAGTCTTGGTCCTACTGAAATGCGACTTATTATCATCGCGGTATTTATTTTCAAGATGTATCTTCCCGGTGATAATTATACGGTTGAGGTGTTCGGACAACCGTGGACTGTATATGATGGTATCGGCGCTCTTGTGGCAACCGCACTCTTCTCTGTTTATATCGTTTCGCTGATAAAAGACCTCAGAATGCTTGCAAAGATAGATCCCCCAAAGTCTTTCCATGAATAATACCCCAGGATTGACTGAAAAAAAAGTGCCGCATTCGGATCGTAACCGAATTGCAAGAGTCAAGGACAAAGTTCTTCACAGTGACGGACTCCTTTTTACGCTGATAAGATCGAGTTTGTCATCTCAGTTCTGCGGCTGGGTTGATTTTCTTGTGTCTTTTATAGTATTCTCTTTTATTGGACTCTCGGCATGGTTGTCTACTGCAATCGGTGCGTTTGTAGGGGGAATACTCAACTGCATAATCAATTATCGCTTCACCTTTCATGCTTTCGGTGTTGACTGGCGTGTAGCACTTTCCAAATTTGTTTTTGTATGGATGGGTTCGCTGCTTCTCAACAGCTTTGGCACTCAGGCAGTGTATTCTCTAATCAATAGCTGGGAATGGGTACATGAAATCAAAGGATTGTCAGATGACGGAATCTTTACAGCCGCACGCCTTTTCGTGGCATTATCTGTTTCGTTATGCTGGAACTTTCTCATGCAGCGCCACTTTGTGTTTAAGGAGACATGGATTGACGTGTATATAAGCCGTTTTCTTGCAGCCATAGGCATCGGTAAAAAATCAATTTCAGGCAAGGATGACAAACAAAAAGAATGAATTTGGAGAGGATATATACCTCTTTGACGAGTATCCGGGTATAGAAGTGCGTCCGGATGTCCTCAATATGCGCGATATTGTAGAAATCGCTCCCATCGCCGCAAAATTTCCGCGTCTTGTGAAATGGCTGATGCATTATTTCAAAATAGATGAGGTAAACCGAATCCACTCTACATGGTGCAAGACGCCAGGACCGGAGTTTACCGAGCATCTGATAAAGGACGAGTTCAATATAGATCTTCAGGTTGAAGGTATGGATATTCTTGAGGAATTCAAGGAGGGTCCCTTTATTACCGTGAGCAATCATCCTTTCGGACATATAGACGGTATTGCTCTGATAAATATAGTCACCAAAGTACGTCCCGAGTATAAAGTGATGGTGAATATGATTCTCAACCATATATCGGCAATGCGCCCCAACTTTATCGCGGTTGATCAGTCGGCATCCACTGACCCTGAGAAACGTAAGGTTTCTGTTTCGGGTGTACGCGAAGCTATTTCCATGCTAAAAGAGGGTAAACCGGTTGGATTCTTTCCAGCAGGGGCGATAGGGAAAACAGATAAGGACGGAATTATTGTAGATCGTCCTTGGCAGCCGGTAATATTACAGATTATCCAGAAAGCGAAAGTACCGGTCATTCCTATTTATTTCCATGGTTCCAACTCAAAATATTTCAGTTTTCTCGGTCATCACAGTATTCCTCTGCGCACAGCTAATCTTGTCAAGGAGTTATTGAAAAAGGCTGACAAGCCTATGAAAGTGACCATTGGCAAACCGGTATCGGTGGAAAAGCAAGAAGAATTCGGCAAAGATTACGAGGCTCTCGGCTGGTATCTGCGTATGCAGACCTATGACCTATCCGGTAGGCATATCACCACGGTGAGCGATTGATTTTTTATTTATATTTGCAGAATAATAATCATTATCCAATCATGAATAAAACAACAGTAAAACCCGCTGAGGGTAAACTCGGTGTTCTCGTTGTTGGTCTTGGGGCTGTAACCTCAACTTTTATGACAGGTGTGCTCATGGCGCGCAAAGGGCTCGCTAAACCGGTGGGGTCTATGACTCAATATGATAAAATCCGTGTTGGAAAAGGCGCTGATAAGAAATATCTCAAATATGAGGATATTGTGCCGATGGCTAAACTTGATGATATTGTTTTTGGTGCATGGGATGTATATCCTGCAAATGCCTACGAAAGTGCCTGCTATGCTGAAGTGCTTCAGTCCAAGGATATTGAGCCGGTCAAGGATGAGCTGGAGAAAATCGTTCCGATGAAAGCTGCGTTTGACCCTAACTATGCTAAGCGTCTTGACGGCAATAATATTATGACAGGGAAAACCCGTTGGGAAATGGTTGAGCAGTTGCGAGAGGATATACGCAAGTTCAAGAAAGACAATAATCTTGACAGAGTGGTTGTTCTTTGGGCGGCTTCTACCGAGGTATATGTACCGGTTGATGACGAGATTCACGGTTCTCTCGCAGCTCTTGAATCAGCAATGAAGGCAGACGATAAGGAGCACATAGCGCCCTCGATGTGCTATGCATACGCGGCACTTGCTGAAGGAGCACCTTTTATCATGGGAGCGCCTAACACCACTGTTGATATACCTGCGATGTGGGAGTTAAGCGAAAAGACAAAAATGCCTATTTCCGGTAAGGATTTCAAGACCGGGCAGACTCTTGTCAAGTCGGGATTTGCTCCGATTATCGGTACCCGTTGTCTTGGACTCAACGGCTGGTTCTCTACAAATATTCTCGGTAACCGTGACGGTCTGGTTCTTGACGAGCCGGCTAACTTCCGCACCAAGGAGGTTTCCAAACTCTCTACTCTTGAGTCTATTCTCGTTCCTGAAAATCAGCCGGATCTCTACAATGCCAACTGCGGTGGCGCTGAAGATGGCGGACATCAGGGTTATTACCACAAAGTGCGTATCAACTACTATCCTCCCCGCAATGACAGCAAGGAGGGATGGGATAATATTGACATTTTCGGCTGGATGGGCTACCCGATGCAGATAAAAATCAACTTCCTTTGCCGCGATTCTATCCTCGCCGCACCACTTTGCCTTGACCTTGTGCTTCTCAGCGACCTCGCTGCGCGGGCAGGCAGGCATGGCATCCAACGCTTCCTCAGTTTCTTCCTAAAGAGTCCAATGCATGACTATACCAAGGGGGAAGTGCCTGTAAATCACCTCTTCCAGCAATACACCATGCTAAAAAACGCTATCCGTGAGATGGGCGACTACGAGGCTGACGAAGAAATAGACTGAATGCCCCATTGTTCATGCTAAACAATGTCATCAGTGTTAAGAAGCGATAAGGTGTTGCCTAATATTTAATATTTTGCAAAGAAAAGACTATCTTTGCACGATAATTTATACGGTGTAATTCCTGTATGCCTCAGTGTCCACTTGAAAACTATAAAGTCATAAAACCGCGATACCGAAACCGCAGAGGAAATGATATATGAAAAGCGTATTGGTTAGATTATTGATAGCTTTATGTCTTATACATTCTTTCTCGGTCGGAGCGGTAGATGTCGGCAATCTCAAGTATGACTTGAATGATAGTGATTTGACGGCGACTGTTTCCGGTCTGGTAGGTGGAAGCGCTTCTGTAAGCGGGAGTCTTGATATTCCCGAATATGTTGAATATAACGGTAAAAAATATTTAGTAACCACGATTGGTGATGGTGCATTCAATGGATGCAATCACTTGTCAGGTAGTCTGACTATTCCTAATTCGGTGACTAGTATAGGGAATGACGCATTCTCAGGCTGCAGTGGTCTCTCAGGCAGTCTGACTATACCCAATTCTGTGACTAATATAGGGAACAACGCATTCTCCGGTTGCAGCTACTTTACAGGTAGCCTGACTATACCCAATTCTGTGACTAATATAGGTGACAACGCATTCTATCGTTGCAGTCGTTTGTCAGGTAGCCTGACAATTGGAAATTCGGTAATCACAATCGGGAAAGAGGCATTCTATGGGTGTAGTGGTTTCTCCGGTAATTTGAATCTTTCTGAATCGGTTACTATTATCGGCGATGGTGCATTCGATGGATGCAATCATTTGTCGGGTAATCTGATTATACCCAATTCAGTTATTACAATAGGTGTTAGGGCATTCTACGGTTGCACTGGCTTTACGGGCAGTCTGTCAATCGGTAATTCTGTGACTACAATAGGAATTGGAGGATTCGGTGGTTGCAGTGGCTTTACAGGTAGCCTGACTATTCCGGAGTCAGTTATTACAATCGGTAGCAGTGCATTTTCCGGGTGTACCGGTTTTACAGGTAGCCTGACTATTCCGGAGTCAGTGACTACAATCGGTAGTAGTGCCTTCTCCGGCTGTAGTGGTTTCACGGGTAGTTTGGTTATTCCGGAATCTGTAACTATAATCGGGGGGAGTGCCTTCTATGGTTGCACCGGTTTCACCGGGAGTCTTATAATTCCGGGAACCGTGACGACAATAGGAGATTTCGCATTTGGATTCTGCACCGGTCTCACCGGTGGTCTGACACTACCGAATTCCGTTATCACAATAGGGAAGGCTGCGTTTTACGGTTGCACCGGTTTCACCGGTAATCTGACGATATCAAATTCCGCCGTCACAATAGGAACGGAGGCGTTTTACGGTTGCACCGGTTTCACCGGTAGCCTGACGATACCCAATTCCGTCACCGAAATAGGAGCATATGCATTCTGTGGGTGTAACGGGTTTACCGGAACCCTTGTTATGGGAAAATCCTTGTTGACAGTGGCAGGAAACGCGTTTTACGGTTGTGACGGGCTTACATTACTTAAATCATTAAATCCTGTCCCCCCGGAAATGATCCGTAGTAATGACGGTGTATTCGATTTGGGTATTAGCTTTAATCTTCCACTATTTGTACCGGATGAGAGTGTTGGAAAGGATTAGTTATCTAAAGGTTGGAAAAAATTTTATACAATACTTGGTTTTGGGAATAATCTTGTAAATCAATTGATTTACAAGATTATTCCCGGTGGAGGAGAAAATGGAGGGGATGTGGTTAAAGTTGTTGACGGACACCCTGATCAGGATGGTACTCTGATAATACCTGATGAGGTTGAGATAGACGGAAAGAAGTATCCGGTGACGGAAATCGGTGATAGTGCATTTAAAGCCCGTACTGACATTAAGAAACTGACGATTCCCGTTTCGGTAGTTAAAATCGGCGATAAGGCTTTTTCAAATTGCACAAAACTTCATGAAGTTATAGCCGCAGACGGCTTAAAGACTCTCGGTTGCGGTGTGGATGCCTTCAACTGCGTGCCGACTGAGACTCTATATCTCGGGAGAAACACTATCGGCAAACCGTTTGCTTTTAACAACTCGTTGACCGACTTGACTTTTGGGGGGAAGGTTTCTGCAATCGGTTCGGGTGATTTTGCCGGCTGCGGTTCCATCAGGAATATCACTGTTTTGAATCCGGTCTTTCCAGTTTTGCCCGACGATGGATTTGAACAAAGCGTTTACAAAACCGCAAAATTGAATCTGCCGGATGAAAAAATTGATGACTATAAGGCTGCTCCAGGATGGAAATTATTCTTTTATATCCGTGGTATTGATGAGGTTATGCCGGTAGCGATTGTTATCGAAGTGGCAGATACCGAACTGTTTGAGGGGCAGACGACTACAGTGAGAGCCATTATAACTCCGGAAAATGTGACGGACAAGACTGTGACATGGAGAACGAGTGATCCGACAGTTGCAGATGTGAATGCAAGCGGCTTGTTAACAGCTGTCCGTCCCGGTATTGCTATTATTACCGCTACAACAAAGAATGGTTTGATAGCGGCTTGTGAAGTGACGGTAGTGGAAAAAATAATTGAGGTAACCGCATTGACTCTCAATATTGAAGAAGTGGAGATTGTTGAGGGGGATGTCTTGCAACTAAATGCAATCGTTGAACCGCAGGACGCAACCGATAGAACTCTAATATGGAGGACAAGTAATCCGGCAACAGTTACTGTTACAACAAACGGTTTGATAAAAGCTGTCAGTCCGGGTAAGGCAAATATAACGGTAACCGCGGCAAACGGCCTTAAAGCGATTTGTGAGGTAACGGTAGTAAAAAAAATAATCGAAGTAACCGCGTTGACACTCAATTGTGAGGAGACGCAGATTGTAGAAGCGTCTGCTTTCCAGCTTACCGCAAACATTGAGCCGCGTGGCGCAACTGATAAAACTGTGACTTGGAGCAGTTCTGATGAGGGAGTTGCACATGTGAATGCAAGCGGATTAGTGACAGCTGTCAAGCCTGGTATTGCCACAATCACTGCAACAGCCGCCAACGGCTTGAGTGCATCCTGTACTGTAACTGTAACGGCTAAATCTACGGGGATATATAGTATTGATAAAGAAGGTAGTAAGGTGAGGATTGAAGGTGGTAATATCATTGCACCGGAGGGGAGTGAAGTGTTTGACTTGACCGGTCGCCGGGTTAAACCGATTGGTCTCTCCGTAGGAATATATCTTATTCGAACCCCTGATGGTAAAACTGTAAAAATCAGGTTGTAATTGTCATAATTCTATACCGTTTTTTGTTATACAACTAAAAAAATAGTTGGCGATAGAAGTCAACTAAAAAATTAGTTGTATATTTGCCGTATAATCTTTTTATCTATGTTTAAGAATCGTAATAAGATAGTCCTCACTGAAAAGGAAGAGGAGATAATGAAGCTCCTGTGGGAGCATGGTCCGATGTTTGTTCGCCAGATGGTGGAATATTACAATGTTCCGAAGCCGCATGTCAATACAGTGTCAACTATCGTGCGGATACTGGAGCAGAAGGGATATGTTGGACATGAGGCTGTGGGTGGATCTCACCGCTATCATGCCATAGCCAGGATGGAGGACTTTCGCAGGAAAACCTTCGGAGAACTGATAAGAAACTATTTCGGCAACAGCTATATGGGTGCGGTATCTGCACTTGTTGAGGAGGAGAAAATTTCTGTTGATGAGTTGAAAAAGCTCATCGAACAGGTTGAAAATGGTAGAAAGGAGGTTTAATATGCCGGCGACTCTGTTTTATTACTCTCTGACCGGAGGATCTTTTTTGTTAGTGCTATATCTGGTGTACAGATGGGTTATGGCGGCTGAAAATCAGCATTCATTCAACCGCTCTGTTCTTTTAGCGATTTATGTGATGGCTTTTGGCATAGTTCCTTTTATGTCAATGTTTGAGCCAAAACCTAAAATCATCGGTCCAATAACTGTGACTAAGGTAGGGACGATATCCAAAAGTATTTTACCTACTGTGTTTCTGTGGATATACATTACCGGGGTAGTTGTTATGGTTGTCCTCACTGTAGTCAATGTATTTAAACTCTGGTTAATAGTGCACCGGGGTCGTAAAATGAAGCGTAACGGTTATACTCTGATAATAAGTGTGGACGACTCCGTGGCTCCTTTTAGTTGGATGCGGTATATTGTGATTCCTGAGAAAGATTTTATAAATGGGAGTGATATGATTGTATGTCACGAGGAACAGCATATAGCTCTCAGGCATTGGATTGACTTGTTGGTAGCGCAGATTGTCGTGATTCTCAACTGGTTTAATCCGGCGGCATGGCTTATGCGCGAGGAGTTGAAAGCTGTTCATGAATATCAGGCGGATATGGGCGTGATTGCTTCGGGAGCGGATATGAAATCATATCAGATGCTACTGATTGCCAAAGCGGTGGGCTACAAATTCCCAGGGATGGCGAACTGTTTGAATCACAGCAAGCTCAAAAAACGTATCAATATGATGCTTTTGCCTCTCATGAATCCGGTAGCAATACGCTTGCGCTCGACGATTCTGATTCCGGCAATAATTTTGGCGTGGGTGGGAGTGAGTACACCTGTTGTGGCATCACGCCTGTCTCTTATACGCTCATCCACTTTGGTTAAGGAAAAACTTCCGGAGGGGACTGTTGTAGTGGATTTTACCAAACAGCAGCCTACAGGTAATCCTACGATATTTTTAAACGGCGTGCAAATAGCTCCTACTGATATGGATCACATAAATCCTAAAGATATTAAGGTAATAACTGTGCGCAAAGATCACGGTTCAGGAGCTGAAATATACATTACAACTAAATAATCAGATTATGAAGAAACTATTTGTTATGTTACTGCTCGGAAGTGTTGCGGTGTGCTATTCATCAGCGCAAGAAGTTGTGGTAGTAAAAGCCGGAACAATGGCTAAAAGTTCAACTTCAGTTAAAGAGTTGGTAGCTAAAAAGTCAGACTTCAAAGATCCAAAGCTATACAATAACTTCGGTGACAGCCGCTATGTGGCATCGTATGACTATAACCTTAACACCAAAACCAAAAACGGCGACCCGATAACAGAAACTTATGTGACCGCTCTCAGAATAGGGGATAATGCCGCCATTTTCACTGATTATATTACATTTGAGGCTGATTCTATCACCAATAGTGACCTGAGCGATGAAGAGAAAGCAATATTAAGCGAGAATGCAGGAAAGGTGAATTTCTTTTTTGTGCCGGAAATTGTGCAGAATATTCCTGAGGGGATGTTCACAGTCACCGACCAGGCAGCAATAACAATAGGCAACTATACCGAGCCTTTTGGAGGGATAGATTGGAATCTGACAGAGGAAACAGATACATTCGCCGGTTATCAGGTGAATGCTGCCGTCGGGTCATACGGCGGCAGAGAGTGGAAGGTTTGGTTCACGGAAGAGATTCCGGTGCCTTTCGGTCCATGGAAATTAGCCGGTCTGCCGGGGCTTGTGCTTAAAGCTCAGGACAGCGAGAATATTCATGAATTCAAACTCATTTCTTTCACCAAAAGCAGTGTGCCTATGGTTCAGAAAAAGAATCAGGCTGAAGTGAAGACCGATAGAGCTAAGTTTATAGAGATGAAAAACCGTACGGCTCAAGATCCTATGAAATCGATAAATCCTGAATTAATTTCCAATGTCACTGTGCTAAAGGCAAGGAGTGGGAAACCAAATATGCTGATAAACGGTATCCCCTTGCGTGTTCCCGCAAACACATATATACCTCTTGAGCTTAAATGAGAAAGTCGCTGACAATATTGTGGATGCTCTGTGTTGCCTCTATTGCCTTTGCACAGCAGAGGCAACTCAGTGGCATTGTCAGCAACGGTGAGGGGGAACCGCTTGCCGGGGTATCGGTAAAGGTTGTTAGGGGAAAGAAAATACGAACTTTCACACGCACTTCAGGTACTGGCGCTTACCTCATCAGGATACCTGAGGGAGATTCGCTCACTTTGCGTTTTGAGAGAATGTCGTATTCCGGAATTGAGATACCGGTACCGTCATCGTCAAGGTTTGATGTGACGATGACAGAATCTCCCACTGAAATAAGGGAGGTTGTGATTAGCGCACCGTCGGTGAAACTCCGTGGCGACACTCTGTCGTTTAATGTGGCGGCGTTTCTCGGCAAAGGAGATATATCGCTTGAAGATGCCTTGAAAAAATTCCGGGTATTTCGGTGGACTCAAACGGCGCTATTCAGTATCTGGGCAAGGATATAAGTAATTTTTATGTCGAGGGACTGGATATGCTTGGCGGAAGATATTCCATTGCGACAAGGAGCCTCCCTGCCGATTATGTAAGTACAGTCGAGGTAATATCCAATCACAATGAGCGTAAAATGGATGCAGGCAAGCACAGCGATAAAGTTGCACTGAATGTGAAGTTGAAATCTACCGCGAAGATTCGTCCGGTAGGTACTTACGAAGGTGCGCTTGGCTATGTTGACAAGCGTGCACTCTACCGCATATCAGGTACAGCGATGGTTTTCCGCCCGAAGCTGCAAACGCTCGTGAGTGTGAAAGGCGGTAATATATCCGGTTTTGCATCTTCTGATTTAAGAGTGTACTATGGCGGTGAGACTGAAAGTTCAAAGGCGGCAGAAATACTGCCCTCGGCAAGCACTGATCGCGCGCCGGTGTCGGAAAGTCGCTATGATAACGTAAGAGACTGGCTGGTAAGCGCCAATACAATTTTAAAAACCGCGCAGGACGCTACATTGAGACTAAATGCATCCTATGGGTCGAATCACAATGGATTCAGCTATACCACACTCACCGAATATTTTACCGGTGGAGAGAATCTGAGTATCGAAGAGGTGATTTCTCCTTCAAAGATTACTGATAAACCATCGCTGGAAGTGGATTACACTTCAAACACCGATACAAAATATATCAAAAACACGGTTAAAGCGTCCGGAGAAATTTCAAGGCAGGAACTGGAGGTGTTGAACAACGGAGTGCCTATGAATCAGCAGCGGCGCATGAGGAGTGTGAGTCTCAACGATTATTTCAGTTTCTCAACTAAGATTGGTAATAAAAAGTGGAATTTTGATACTAGAATCAACTACAATAACACCCCACTTACCCGCCTGTCTATTTCCCAAGGAAATGGTTGTGAGGTATCAGAAGGCACTCAAACGGTCAAGAATTCGACTCTGACAGTGGCTCAGCAAGGTTATGCATCCTGGAAATTCAACAACTCCTCATTGTACCTGCCGGTTAGTGTGAGATATGAATATAGTGATATTTTCACTGGGTTAAATAGGGAAGATAACACATCCATCAACAGGATATTCGCCAATATCGCGAGGGTTAGTATAAGTCCCGCTTACAGCTATGAACTTCCCGGCAATAAAATGGAATTAAGAGCGACTTTACCGCTGGCAATTAATTTAATCCGAGGTGAGAATCATGCCACTGAGGAGAGTATGAATGTCACCCGACCAAACTTTACCCCTAATATCTATCTGTTTTTCAAATTCAACGGAAATTCCGAACTCAACTTCAGCAGTGGATATGATTTCAGACTTGGTGATATTTTGTCACTTCTCGGCAATCCGGTGCAGACCTCTTTCAGGAACTTCGTAACCCGTTCGGGTATAATTGCTGAGACCAGGGGCTGGCGGGGCAATTTAGGTTACAAATATCAGCGACCGTTTGATTATTGGTTTATCCGCACCAATCTGGAGTACTCATCAACCAAACGCAATACATTGTCCTCAAGTTATATAACCGAAGGAGAGACATATATCACCGATATTCTTTCGCCAAATACAACCGATGTGGCAAATGCCGTTGTAACTCTCTCAAAAACTTTTAATCGAATCAACACTAAGATAGATGGTTCTGTTACAGGATCTTGGTCAAGGAAGGAAACTGTTCAGCAGAATATACCGGTGAGATATTATGGCAGGGGAATCTCCGGCAGGGTAACGGTTGACTGCACTCCGATCAAATGGATGTCGTTCAGATGGATGCCCGGAATGTCATATACAGTATCATCTTATTTGAAACAGAGCAGTTCCTTCACAGATTTCAGTGAGAACTTCAGGCTGTCGTTATTTCCGGTTGGTGGAGTTCAAATAAGAGGAGACCTGGAGCATGTGCGCACTCCGGTGAGTGACGGGATATATAAAAACATGGCTCTGCTTGACTGCTCTGTAGTGTGGACAATAAGAAAATGGAGACTGATTATGTCGGTTGACAATATTCTTAATCGCAAACATTACCGGTACACTGTATTCTGCGGACTGGATACCCGTCATGTCGATTATGCCCTCAGAGGTACCTCTGCCACAGCAACACTGTGCTTCACGCTATAACTCCGGAATCTTTTTTGTAACTTTGCAGCATGGAGTTGCAAGAGAAGGCTATATGTATTTATGGCGCGTCCAGTAGCAGGGTGTCTGACAAGTTTAAGGCGGATGCTTTTGCTGTTGGTGAGCATATTGCGCGTTGCGGGTATGTACTGTAAAGTGGCGGTGGCCGCGGCGGTCTTATGGAAA
>CAMWUZ010000018.1 GCA_947177595.1 uncultured Porphyromonadaceae bacterium
GGTATATTATTTTCCTAAAAAGATAAATATAAGAAAGAAATGGAATGTCGAGCAATCGTGGGATATAAATGAACTTCCCCTTGATCAGCAGAAACCATTTGAAATAAAGAAGAATAAGCCGAAAACCAAGGATGCCGCTGCAAACCGGAGAGATGACGAGGAAGAAGAGGAAGATGATGGATTTTTCATTCCGGGATCTTCACAGGGCAACTTCAATAACTCCATAAGCAATTCCCGACGTACCAACGGAAGAAACGGGCTCAGACGCAGCGATTCAGGAAGAATGGCTTTTTAGATGATATTTTGCGATGACACAGATAGTACCGATAAAAACACCCCTACGCGATATAATGCCGGAGCCAACCCTGCGGCGTCTCCCATGGTATCTTGCTTACGTGAGTATGCTGCGCTCACGTAATGTGGAGTATGTGTCATCTACCGCTATCGCCAAGGAGATAAATGTCGAGGCGACTCAGATTGCAAAGGATTTGTCGTTTCTGAATATCCGCGGAAAAACAAGAATAGGCTATGCGGTGGCTGCTCTTGAAAGAGTGCTCCGCTCATATCTCGGCTTTAACCGTGAACACAATGCGGTGATAATCGGCGTTGGTTCGCTGGGCAGGGCGCTGATTACCGACTCGGGTTTAACCCGCTACGGGCTTGATATTGTGGCGGGACTTGATGTCAATCCTGAAATAATAGGCAGCAGCATAATGAATGTGCCGGTTTTTGACATCAAGGATATTGCCGAGGTGCGCAAGAATTTCTCGGCTGAGATTGCAATTATAACCGTGCCTGTGGAGAAAGCTCAGGAAACAGCAGATATAGCTATCGCAGCCGGTGCGAAGGCGCTGTGGAATTTCACTCCGTTCAGAATACGTACTCCTGAGGGTATCGTGGTGCAGAACACCTCAATATATGCGCATCTGGCTGTGATGTACAATAGGTTGAACCTCGTAAATCCCTGACCGTGAAAGTTCTCGCTCTGACAAGAAAGCCGGGAGAACCGCTGACGAATCCTCCCTCCCTTGAGGTAATTGTAGATTCTGCCACAGTGCCGGTTTCACGTCCTCTTTTTCTACCCGATTTTGATTCAGACTGGTGCGTGAAATTCTATCCGGCATTCAAAATCAGTCGTTTAGGTAAGGATATTTCGGCGAAATTCGCCTCAAGGTATTTCGATTCCTTTACAGTAGCGTTGCGTCTATACCCACTTGGCTCAGAAGCATGGTTGAGTGCGAATAATCTGACAAAAGGAGTACTCGGCATATATGACTACTGCCTCGCGTTCGGTGAGTGGCAGCCGTGGAGCGATATATCCGGAGATGTATCAGTGGGTATAGACGGCAATGACATAAATCTAAGTGCCGGGATGATTGAGATTGACAGGGTTATCGAATCGGTGAGCCATTATACGACTCTAAAGACAGGTGATGTGATTCTTCCCTGTGAGCTTCCGGTATGCTTCCCTGCCATAGCAAGCTCTGATGTGAAGGTGAAAATAAACTCCGAATCTGAATTTGAATTCAGAATCAGATAAAAAATAAAGTATAGATGCAATAAAAGGTTAAATATTCAGTTATAAGAATATGAAAGCTAAGAATCTGATTATACTTATAGTCGCCGCAACTTCATTTGCAGTTTCTGCACAGGATAAAAATGATTTTAATCCTCTCCAGACCGGTGTTAACTCTCTGAGCATTGCGCCCGATGCGCGAGGTGCCTCCATGGGTGACCTCGGTGCCGCAACCGATCCGGATGCCAACTCGCAGTTCTGGAACCCGTCCAAATATGCCTTTGCCTACAGCAAAGCTGCTCTGTCACTGAGTTATACCCCGTGGTTGAGGAAACTTGTAGATGATATTTTCCTCGCCAACCTTTCCGGGTATTGGAAAGTGGGTGGCGGTGACAATCAGTCGGTAAGTGCATCCCTCCGCTACTTCTCTCTCGGCGAGGTTACTACCGGAAGTGAGGCTATCGGTTCAGCACAGACCCTCAACCCCTATGAAATGAGTTTTGACATAGGCTATTCGCGAAAACTTTCAGAGAAATATTCGATGGGTGTTGTGCTCCGATACATCTACTCCGATCTCGGATTCTCAGATTCTTATGCCGGAGACAACAGCACCGGTGCTTCAGCTTTCTCCGCCGATATATCCGGCTACTATACCACTTTCCCGGTTGTCGGCAGAAGCGAATGCCAGTGGTCATGGGGCTGGAATATCTCCAATATCGGCACGAAGGTGTCTTACAACCACGGCGAGGATCCGGCATTTCTGCCTACCAATCTGCGACTCGGCACAAATTTCACTTTTCCTCTCGCCGATTACCACAATCTTTCGTTAGGTCTTGACCTGAACAAACTCCTCGTGCCGGCGCGTCCTCGCGAGAGCGATTATGACACTGCCACTCCGGACGGTCAGCGAGAATATCTCAACGCATTGGAAAACTGGGAGAATATGTCACCTATCACCGGTATTTTCAAGTCATTTTCAGATGCTCCCGGTGGTTTCAATGAAGAGATGAAAGAGATAATGTGGTCACTCGGAGCGGAATATTCCTACAATCAGCAGTTTTTTGCACGTGCAGGATATTTTTACGAGCACGCGATGAAAGGGAATCGCCAGTATTTCGGTATCGGAGCAGGATTCGCCATGAATATTCTGCGCATAGATGCTTCATATATGCTTGCGACCGCGCAGACCTCTCCGCTTGACCAGACCCTCCGCTTCACCCTCACATTCGATATGGACGGGCTGAAGGAAATATTCGGTAAAAAGTAATATAATGGAAATCAAGGATCTCAGAACCGGATTGGGAATGGATGTACACTCATTCGCTCCCGACCGTGAGCTGTGGATATGCGGCGTAAAAATTCCGTATGAGCTCGGTCTGCTGGGTCACAGCGATGCCGATGTGGCTCTCCATGCCCTTGCAGATGCGATTCTGGGAGCAGCCGCACTTAGGGATATCGGTTATCATTTCCCGGATACCGATCCACGTTTCAAAGGTGCGGATTCAAGAGTGCTGCTACGCCATGTGGTGAGTCTCGTAACTCATAAGGGATATTCAATTTCCAATGTTGATGTAACGATAGTAGCTCAGGCGCCGAAGATGTCACCTTACATAGAGCAGATGCGTGAAACCGTTGCTTCTGATCTTGCTGTTGACCCGGACAGAGTATCAATAAAAGCCACCACCACAGAGTATCTTGGCTTTACCGGTCGCAAAGAGGGTATCGCAGCCTTTGCCAACGCCCTACTTATCCGCTAACCCCCGCGGGATTAGCGGATGATTATTTCGTCGGCGAACTGGCAGCCTTCCTTAGCTTTGGCTATCACGCGGACATATCGCGCTCTTGCAATTCCTTTCCAGGCATATTCTTTGAAAGAAACTCCGTCAGTGGGTTTCTGCTCATGCTCAATAGTGGTGAGAGGGGTGAAGTCCACACCGTTGTCAGAAATCAGGAACTGTACGGATGAGGGGAACCATACGCCCGGACCGATAAGCTGCATAAATTCCACACCGATGTATTTAATTGGCTGAATGTATTCAAGATCAACAGTCACATCCATTCTGTTGTCGCCTCTGTTCAGAAATCCTTGCCAGAGTTGGTCATTGTAGTTCCAGCCGCCTCTTTTGCCATCGGTAAGGGTGGCTGTGCCTCCTGCGGGGTATCTGTTCCACCAGGGTATATTGTATTTAACCGGTTTTCCTACAGCCAGGTGATTTTCAGGGCGTTGTGCCTCAGGTTTGTTGCCGATTTCGTGTGCAATATCAAACACATTGTAGCCTTTGCTCTTCATATCCGCTGCAAGATTTTCAGCGCGTAAACGGAAATCACCGTAATTTTTCAGGCTGTCGGGAGTCCATGCGGTCTCGGCGATAGCGAACATACGGGGATACAGCATATATTCGGCATGCTCCGCGGTAGGAATATATTCGCACCATAGATTTCCCTGTAGTCCGATGATATAATTTGCAATGTCCTGAGCGATGGAGTCCGGTACAGGGTTGTATGAATACACTTTTTCAAGCGGCAGATAGCCTCCGATAGCTTCCGGCTGTGAATAGGGAGCATCCTGATATCCGTCGAGATAGCAATATCCTCCGGGTGACATGATAGCTCTATGTCCGCCTGTGGCAGCTTTTATGCCGCCCTCGGTACCTCGCCATGACATCACGGTTGCGTTTGGCGCGAGTCCTCCTTCCATTATTTCGTCCCAACCGAGCAGGTCACGTCCCTTGGAATTCAAATATTGCTCAATCCGATGAATGAGGTAGCTCTGAAGCTCGTATATAGATTGGAGTGAGTTCTCTTTCATTCTCTGTTGACAGAGGGCGCAGTCTTTCCATGCCTGTTTGTTTGCTTCATCGCCGCCGATGTGAATTATCTTACTTGGGAAAATCTCAATAACCTCGTCAAGCACATTTTCCAGAAATTCAAATGTTGCTTCGTTGCCTACACATAAGTCAGCCTGTCCGGCAGGGTTGTGAGTGCATGATAGATCGGGAAACGCGGCGGTGACCTCCTCGGAGTGAGAGGGCATTTCTATTTCCGGAATCACCGTGATGTATCTTTCGGCTGCATATTCAACAATTTCTCTGGCATCTTCCTGAGTGAGAAATCCGCCTGTTGCATCCGGCTCGGTGGAATTGGCGTACTTGTTGCCGTTTTCGTTCCATTCTTTCCAAGTATTGCCTTTGCGCCACGCCGCATATTCGGTGAGGCGAGGATAGCGTTTTATTTCAAGTCTCCAGCCTGCCGCATCAGTGAGGTGCAGATGCAGAGTATTGAGCTTTAGCCGCGCCATCGCGTCTATCTGCTTTTTGATGAATTCCTTGTCGCGGAAATGACGTGAGATATCAAGCATCATGCCACGGTAGCTGAATCTCGGCTCATCTATTATCGTGCACGCAGGGATTTTGTTCCCGTCGTCTGCCATTTCTTTCAAAGTCACAAGTCCGTAGCAAAGTCCAGCCTGGGATTTTGCAGAAACTACCGCGCTGTCTGGAGTGACTTTCAGCATATATCCTTCGGGTGAAGATATACCCGGAATTGTATCGACTATATGTAGCATCACATCGTCAATACTTTTCAGAACAAGTTCTCCTGAAGCGGCAGTATATTTCAGCGGTTTAGGTATTACAGGATTAACGGCGCTGCTATAAAGTGATGTGATGCCGACAACAAGCGAGAGCAGATAGATTCTCATATCAGGCTATGAATTTGCGGGTGAATTTGGTGAGGCTGAGCAGCCATGTGAGTACTGCCGCTGCAGTGAAACAGGTCACCGCCATAGCTAAAATCTTGAAAACCGGTGCAATATCAAGAGCGTTATATAAGTCGAATGAGGAGTAGATGAATATGAAATGACAGAGGTATATGCCGAAAGTGAGAGATGCAAGTTTAGTGAGCCATTGCTTCGGCTGCATCTTGCTTCGGCTGCATAAAAGGAGTACAGGAAAGGTCATCATGAAAACATTTACACCGGTGAAGTACCATATTACTTCAAGGTAGGAATAGTCTCCGGGGAAGAAATCCTGAATCTTTACAAACCCGCAGAAAGTAATGGCATATCCCGCAATAAACATAGGAATACAAATAGCAGCCGCTTTTGCATTGCTCCATTTTATCTGCCATGTACGCATATAAAAGGCGAGGATAAGGTATCCGATAAAACCGGTAAGGTAGTAAAAGGTGCCATACTGATTCCAATCGCATGCACCGAGAATTTCCATGCTTCCGAAATTACCCTGATATCCGACATGAGGCGCGAGTAACTTCAGGTATGGTATAAAGAGGGTGAATCCCCAGATGTAAAGCACTGTTCTGACATCTTTTTTTGAAGCGGAAACGAGCCAAGAGTTAAGAACCGGCATGATTAGGTACAGCCCTACAAGCATATAGAGATACCATAGTGGCACGGTGTCAAAGTTGAAGTTGAATACCATCAGCCAGATTTTCTGTAACAGATTTCCGGGAGTATATGATGCAACATCGATTGTGGGATTCAGTGTAGCCGGATTGATGTATCTGTAGTAGATAAAGAATAGAACCGGCAGAGCGATGCTCCAGAAAATCAGGGGCGGCAGGATTCTGCCGATACGTTTTTTGTAGAAGCCGGTAAGGGTAGTATCGGGCTTGAGCGGCAACAGCAGTATGGCTGTCATCAGCACAAAAAGAGGAACACTCGGACGGGTAAGACTACCTATCGCGGCACCGGAGATAAAGGCGGTGCGGTCGGTGTCAAACGCACCAACAAAGCTGTCACAGCAGTGGGCGAGCACCACAAGAGCGCACGCCACAACTCTAAGCAGATCAATCCATGCAGTTCTGTTGTCGGACTCAAAATAAGGTTTCATGGTATTATGATTTATTTAATATCGTTAATATCTGATTAATAGCATTGTGAGGAGAGAGGTAGTGGATATCCTGGTCTTTTTTCATCCAGGTGAGTTGTTTTTTCGCATATACGCGAGTGTTTTTCGCAATACGCGCAATAGCGGTGTCTCTGTCCATCTTTCCCTCCAAAACGGCAAACAATTCTTTGAATCCCACAGTGTTGAGTGAGTTGAGATGCCGTCGGTCAAATACTTTTCTTGCTTCATCTTCAAATCCTTGCCCAATCATAGCGTCAACCCGCCGGTTGATTCTGTCAAAAAGCTGTTCGCGAGGATAATCAATTGCCACCTTTATGATATCGAACGGACGCTCTGCCACTTTGCCTGTTCGCAGTGATGAGTATGGTACTCCCGCCTGCATGGTTATCTCGATAGCATGGACAATGCGTTTATGGTTGTTGAGATCTACAATCTTATAGTATTCCGGGTCAAGCGACAATAGAGTTTTGCGTGCCGCTTCAATTCCCCCCTCTGTATAAATCCTCATAGCCCGGTCACGGATTTCGGGAGAAATATCCGGCAGGTCATCAATGCCTTTTGTCACCGCATCGATATACATCATCGAGCCGCCACACATTATCGCGTAATCGCTTTTTGCCCAAAGCCGCGGAAGCAGGTCAAGAGCATCGGCTTCAAACCGCGCCGCGCTGTATGAATCCTCCAGTGACAGTATTCCAACGAAGTGATGCGTAGCCGCCTGCAATTGTTCTGCGGTAGGGGCGGCGGTGCCAATCGGAATCTCACGGTAAATCTGTCTGGAATCGGCAGATATAATCTCGCAGTTGAGTTTGAGTGCAAGATCAACGGCAAGCTGTGATTTGCCGGAGCCTGTCGGTCCGGTAATCACGATAAGTGTGGGTTTGTGATCTCGGGTCACTTAGCGCTTTCTTCAGCCACGAGTCTGGCAATTTCCACAATAGTAGAAGTGGCTTTCTCCATAGAAGGAATGGGCACGAATTCGTAGCGTCCGTGGAAATTGAGCCCTCCGGCAAAGATATTCGGGCAGGGGAGACCTTTGAATGAGAGCTGCGCACCGTCAGTGCCTCCGCGAATAGGCACAACAACCGGAGTGACACCGGCACGGCGCATAGCCTCTTCGGCAATTTCAACGATGTGCATCACCGGATCGATTTTTTCTCTCATGTTATAGTACTGATCCTTTATCTCCAGCTCTGCAACACCGGGAAACTCGTGATTGATTTTGCGTGTAAGATGCTCAAGTTCTTTCTTTCTGCGCTCGAAGCGGTCACGGTCGTGGTCGCGTATAATGTATGTGAGAACAGTTTTCTCAACAGTACCCTCGATAGAGGTGAGGTGATAGAAACCCTCGTAGCCTTCAGTGTGCTCCGGGGTCTCCCATCTGGGTAGCATTATAGCAAACTGATTTGCTATTCTGATGGAATTTATCATTTTATGCTTGGCGGAGCCGGGGTGAACGTTTCTGCCGTGGAATATAACCTTAGCAACCGCGGCATTGAAGTTTTCAAATTCAAGCTCTCCAACCGCACCGCCGTCCATGGTGTATGCCCATTTAGCTCCGAAGCGCTCAACATCAAATTTGTGCGCACCCATTCCAATCTCCTCATCGGGATTGAACGCAACACGGATTTTACCGTGCTTGATTTCCGGATGCTTCATGAGGTACTCAACCGCAGTGATGATTTCCGCAATACCCGCTTTATCGTCAGCGCCGAGAAGGGTGTTACCGTCGGTAACAATAAGATCCTGACCTATATAGTCGAGAAGTTCGGGAAATTCAGAGGGGCGGAGTACAATAGAGTTTTCTGCATTGAGGGTTATATCCTGTCCATCGTATGTTTTTACGATTCTGGGGTTTACATGCTTGCCTGATGCGTCGGGAGATGTGTCGAGATGGGCGATGAAGCCGATGACAGGCGCATTTTCCATTCCAGGAGTAGCGGGAAGCGTTGCCATGAGGTAGCCGTTCTCATCAAGAGTTATTTCAGTGAGTCCAAGCTCTTTAAGCTCGTTTTCGAGATGACGTGCAAAAATCATCTGTCCCGGGGTTGAAGGGGTCATCTGAGTGAGTTCGTCGCTCTGGGTGTCAAATTTTACATATTGAAGAAAACGGTCAACAACGGAAGTCATGTCGGTGATATTAAGGTAGTAAAAATGATATTAATTATGGTGCAAATTTAACCACTTTCGGGTTAATTGCAATGTTAATAATGGTTTAATCAGGGAGATGATTATCGTGCAGTTCGTTATATTTGCAATATTAATCAGAGTAACGGAATGAACGGAATATATAATATGTTGACTGGCACAGTGGTGCTTCTATTTTCAGTTTTTCTATTCAGCGGATGCTCCGGGCATGAGGCGGTTGAGATTTACCGTATGGACAGCGCCGCTTTTTCGGGGGAGATGCCTGACTCGGCGGCACTCGACGGCTTGGAACTATGGAAGATCTATTGCGGCAGAGGAGAGGAGAGTACCGACAGCTTCTGGACTGAGTATTGCGGCTCAAATGCCGTCAAGGTATTTTATCCCGATGTCGTTGAGCGAATCGGGTCAAGAATTCCCGCAATGGAGCGGGAGCTTGGAAAAGTCAAGGGGGAGTTGGCAAAGAAATTTCCGGAGATTGAGTTTCCAAAAGCGGTTTATGCAGTCATATCCCCATATTCCCAAAGCGTAATGCTTTCGGATTCTATTATGCTTATAGCGCTGAACCATTATCTCGGTGCGGATTATCCCGGCTATGAGGGGATGGTTGCCGGGCAAAAGGTATTGAAGTCGCCTGAAAATGTCCAGACTGATGTGGCTGAGGCACTGTTGCGCTCCAACTATGGTTTTACCGGAGGTGACTGGGCTTCTGCCCTAAGCAAGATGGCTGATGAGGGGGCTGTGGTGTTGGGAGTAAAGAATTTGACAGGTTGCAGGTTGGAAGAAGCAGTAGGCACAACCTACGAGAATCTTAAACTTCTTGAGGACAATGAGAAAGATATCTGGAAAAATATGATAGAGTCTCAGTTGATTTACAATAGTTCGCCGCGAATCTCCGATGAACTTCTAAAGCCATATCCGACAAAGAGATATCCGAGCAGAACCGGTCGGTATATAGGTTATAAAATAGCTGAGGGTGCCCGGCGTGGAGGAATGTGTATGACAGATTTGCTATCACCCGATTATTACATGAGTGATGATATTTTAAAGTGGTATAAGTAGATGAGAATTAATATTATAGCTTGCGGATTGCTGGCAGCCGCTGTTCTTACCGGCTGTGTATCTGCCAGATATTCGGCTGACAGACTTAGGGACGAATTGAAGGAGTATGTGGAAAATAAGGATTGCAGAGTCGGAGTCGCAGTTATATATGACGGTGACACGGTAGAGGTGAATGGAAACGATGATTTTCCTATGTTGAGTGTGTATAAGTTTCCTCAGGCTATAGCTGCCGGTAAGGTATTGGATGCAGTGGGCATTACCCCGGATGATACTATAGAGATAAGTGCCTCGCTGATGCTCCCGGATACCTGGAGCCCTCTCAGAGACCGATACGGAATCAATGACATTAGATTACCGATAGGTGAGGTATTGGGCTACTCTCTTGTGATGAGTGACAATAATGCCTGTGATATTCTTTTTGAGATGACAGGAGGGGTGGATATTGCAAATGATATAATCAAATCATTGGGTTACAAGGATATTAATCTCGCTAATACGGAAGCGGAAATGAATGCGGACCCGAATCTCTGTTATGATAATTCGGCAACTCCTATCGCTCTTGCCGCTCTCATGTCGGATTTTTACAACGCAATCTGCGGTGAAAGCGATTGGATGCGTACTATCAAGGCTAATCTTGAATTATGCGAAACCGGTAGGATGCGGATTCCAGCTGCGGCTTTTGCCGATGAGACTCTTATAGGGCACAAGACCGGTACCGGTCCTAAGGATAAAGAGGGTAGAATCATTGCTGTAAACGATGTCGGCTATGTTGAATTTGCAAGCGGCGACAGTTATACTATTGCTGTGATGGTGAGTCAATCGCCTGTTAGTCTTGAAGATACGGAAAGGGTGATAGGGGATATATCGGAGATGGTCAGGCGAAATATTGAAGGAAAGGAATAAACTCACTCCGGAGAGTGTGGGCAAGAAGTTGCCCGGTTGTTTTATTAAATTAACAATGCCCTGTACTCCGCACCCTGAGTGGGCTGGATGAATGTCAGGGGTTCGAAACATAATTGTAACAAGTGGAAAAATTTTTTCAGCCGGGCGAACATTCTTAACTTTGCAGCGTTGAAATAATGTGAGGAGTTGAAGAGTCAACTCCGTAAGCCGAAAATCGGCAGGAATCCTCCGGTGTTTTTGAATTCACACATTACTATACTCCTTACACTGTAGGGTTCTTAGGTCTAACATTAAACATTTGGAATGAAGAAAACAATGACTGTCATTGCGCTCTTCGCTGTTCTTCTCATCACAGTGTCGGCTCATTCCGGCAGAGTCTATGATGCCGCTGAAGGTTTTAAGGCTCCTGCTTTCACATTAAGCAAAAGCGACAGCACAGTATCGCTTGCCGACCTGAAAGGACGCTACGTGCTCCTGACATTCTGGGCATCCAGTGATGCCGAATCGAGAGTGAACGCCGGAAACTACAACAGTTTCGCGAATAAAGCGGCAGGAGAACAATTTTGTCTCGTATCGGTCAATATGGACCGCAATGAAAATCTCTTCAATGAGATTGTTCGCAGAGACAATCTGAACGCGAAGACACAATTTCATGTGCAGGGTGATGAAGCCTCGACACTGAAAGAGGAATATCACCTGAAAAACGGATTCAACTCTTATTTAATTGACCCGACAGGTAAGGTCATCGCAACGAATCCTTCTGAACTAACCTTAACTCAAGTGTTAAGAAACTGATTTAAGCGGACGGGCTTTCAGGATAATATGTTCCTGATGTCCCGTTTCTTTTTTTTGTAGATATTATGATAATAGCCGGCTTGACAATGAATGTCAGACCGGCTTTCAGGTATATAATATAATAAGGTGTTCAATCGGTGATGTCTTCGCCGAGGAGGGTGCGGAGGTTGAGCTGCGCGCGGAATGAGTCGGCAATAAGGGGAATGTCAAGCGACTGCCCGTGGTTCAGACTTTCATCAGCAATCCTGAGCCATAGCGCTTTTGCCGCAGTCGGATTCTTTTTCATTGCCGATTCGTAGCAGCTGACCATATGCTCCATAGCATCGTAGGTCTCGATTTCGTTGCTGCGCGAGGAGTTGATGACCGACAAGGTGTAGTAGCTCATGGTGAGGTCTCCGAGTGTTTCCACCGAGCAATTCTGTAAATCACTGTATAGAGTGTTGCAAAGCTCGGCGGCAAGCTCCGGCTTGTTTTCACTGAGCGCTCTGGCGATTCTATCGTGGAGGGAACTTTGTGTTTTAGAGCAGGATGAAATAGAGAGTGCCGCGATAGCAACAGATATTCCGAGGGTTATTTTCTTTATCATATATAAATAGTTGTTTAATCAGATATACATATATAATAAAGGCAAGCCGGGCGATTTGGTTCAACCACCCGGCTTTATTAACAATTAATCTTATATCAGAGGAGTGCCTCAGCCATGGCTTCGGCAGCTCTTTTGCCATCGCCCATGGCGAGGATAACTGTAGCTCCGCCTCTAACTATATCTCCTCCGGCATAAAGACCGGCAACGGATGATTCCATTGTAGAGTCATTAACTTCAATGGTGCCCCGGCGGCTTACTTTCAGATTTGCAACGCTGTCGGGTATGAGGGGATTGGGAGAAACGCCGACACTGACAATGACCATGTCAACCGGAATTTCTTCAATCGCTCCTTCAACCGGCACTGGAGATCTTCTGCCTGATTCATCGGGTTCTCCAAGCTCCATGCGCTGTACAAGCATAGCCCTGACGTGTCCGTTCTCATCACCGAGGTACCCGATAGGATTGTGGAGTGTCATGAATTCCACGCCTTCCTGACGGGCGTGCTTGATTTCTTCAACTCGCGCGGGCATCTCATCCTCGCTGCGGCGATAAACGACTATCGCTCTTTCTGCACCCATGCGTCGTGCGGTGCGTACAGAGTCCATAGCAGTGTTTCCTCCACCGATGATAGCGGCAATCTTGCCGTGAGCAACCGGTGTGTCAAATCCTTTTTTTCCCGCTCCCATGAGGTTGACTCGCGTGAGGTATTCATTGCTGCTCATTATGCCGATGAGGTTTTCGCCGGGAATACCCATGAATCGCGGCAGTCCTGCGCCACTCGCCACAAAGATACCTTTGTAGCCGTCAGCCTCAAGTTGCTCTACCGGAATGGTCTTGCCAATTATGCAATCTTTTACAAAATTGACTCCGAGCGCTTTGAGAGTTTCAATCTCGGCGTCAACAATGTCATTGGGAAGGCGGAATTCGGGAATGCCGTACTTCAGCACTCCACCAATTTCGTGCAGCGCCTCGAAAACCGTGACCTCAAAACCACGGCGCGCCATATCTCCCGCAAACGAGAGTCCGGCAGGACCTGAACCGGCAACGGCAACCTTTATGCCGTTTGATTCAGGACGGCTGACGGTGGCTTTACCAAAAAGACGGTCGGCATCTGCCGCAAAGCGCTCAAGATAGCCGATTGCCACCGGCTCTTTCTTCATTTTGTGGTATATGCAGCGGCTCTCGCACTGCTTTTCCTGCGGACATACTCTGCCGCATACCGCAGGGAGCGCGCTGCTGAGACGAAGGGTTGCCGCGGCTTCGCTGAAATGGCCCCGCTGTATATTTTTTATGAAACCGGGGATGTCGATATGCACCGGGCAACCGGTGACGCACTGAGGGTCACGACAGTCCATGCAGCGGGTAGCTTCCAGCACCGCTTGCCCAGCGGATATGCCCTGGTTTACCTCTTCATTGCAAGTGACTCTATACTCCGGATCAAGCTCCGGCATTCTGACACGAGGTATCGCCGCACGCTCCTTGGCGCTCATTGCCCCTCTCAATTCAGCTCTCCATGCAGAGTCACGCATATTGTTTTTTTGATTATTCATGCTCTATGTCAGTTATATGCCCTCAGGCGCATTATCATTTCATCGAAATTCACTTTGTGTGCGTCAAATTCCGGTCCGTCTATGCACACGAATTTGGTTTTGCCATCGACAGTTACGCGGCAGGCACCGCACATTCCGGTACCGTCCACCATAATAGTGTTTAAGGAGCACATTGTCGGCACTCCGTATTTTTCGGTGAGTAGAGATACGAATTTCATCATTACAGCAGGTCCTATAGTAACAACCAAATCGACCTTTTCGCGTTTTATGACGCTCTCTACGCCTTCGGTTACGAGCCCTTTGTTGCCGTATGATCCGTCATCGGTCATAATGATAACCTCATCGCTCCACGGAGCAACCTGCTCCTCAAGGATAATCAGTTCTTTAGTGCGTGCGGCAAGCACCGTTATTACTTTGTTACCAGCCTGTTTCATCGCTTTGATTATAGGAAGCAGCGGTGCCACTCCGACTCCGCCTCCACAGCAAACGACTGTGCCGACTTTCTCTATATGAGTGGCTTTGCCAAGCGGTCCTACCACGTCAGTGAGGCTGTCGCCCGGTTCAAGGGCACAAATCTTGGCGGTGGAGACCCCGATCTGCTGAATGACAAGAGTTATTGTTCCGGCAGCAGGGTCAGCATCAGCGATTGTGAGAGGGATGCGCTCTCCCCCCTCGCCAGCGCGGACAATGACGAAATGCCCCGGTTTGCGTGAGCGGGCAATCGGCGGCGCTTCCACAACCATACGGACA
Source organism: uncultured Porphyromonadaceae bacterium (assembly GCA_947177595.1). Lineage (GTDB taxonomy): Bacteria > Bacteroidota > Bacteroidia > Bacteroidales > Muribaculaceae > Paramuribaculum. Next base: position 14,176 of record CAMWUZ010000018.1, read on the forward strand.
ACATTTTCCGAGAAATGCTCTTTTTCCTTAATAATAAACATAATATGATGGTGGGTGGTATAAATTTGCTATGATTTATGCAAATATAGTAATAATATTGTATGTTTTAATTAACTTTGCGATAGATTGATAAACTTATTACTAATTATATTAATTGCATAATGAAAAAGTATCTATTCGCTGCCGCGGTGATGAGTCTTGCCGCTTCATCCTGGGCGGCTCCGGTGCATCCTGACAGCACCGGCTTTAAGTTTACTGATGTGAAGGTTGTGAAAACCAGTCCTGTGCGCGATCAGAACAAGTCGGGAACATGCTGGTGCTTCTCAAGCAACACTTTCTTTGAGAACGAAATTCTCCGCAAGACAGGCAAGCCTGTTGACCTCAGCGAGATGTTTGTTGTGTGGCATACCTACGATGACAAGGCTGACAAGTATATCAGAACCAACGGTAAGATCAATTTCTCCCAAGGTGGTAGCGGTCTTGATGTGCCTTATGTATGGGCAAAGTACGGTGCTGTTCCCGAAAGTGTGTATGCGGGTCTTAACTACGGTGAGGACAACCACGTTCACGGCGAACTTGAGGCAGGTATGAGCGGTTATCTCAATGCAATCAACCGTAAGCCTAACCGTCGCCTCTCAACCGCTTGGCGCAACGGTCTTCAGGGTATTCTGAATGCATATTTCGGTGAACTTCCCGAAACATTCGAGTATGAGGGCAAGACCTACACCCCGAAGAGTTTCGCTGAATCACTCAAAATCAATCCTGATGATTATGTTGCTGTGACATCTTTCACCCATCATCCTTTCTACGAACCATTCGTGCTTGAGGTTTCAGACAACTGGCTGTCAGGTCAGTATCATAATGTGCCTGTTGAGGAGATGAAAGCCATCGTTGACAACGCGATTGAAAACGGTTACTCTGTAGCCTGGGCAGCGGATGTGAGCGAAGGGGGCTTCAAATGGGCAAACGGTTATGCAGTTATGCCTGCCGGCAAAAAAGAAGCCGATATGGAAGGAACCGAACTCAGCCGTTGGGTGAAACTCAGCGCAGCTGAAAAAGAGAAATCAAAATATGACATCAAGGGTCCGGTAGAAGAGATCAAGGTTACTCAGGAGATGCGTCAGGATATGTTTGACCGTCAGGAAACCACAGATGACCACGGAATGGTTATCGTTGGTATCGCAACCGATCAGAACGGCAACAAATACTACAAGGTTCAGAACTCATGGACAGACAACCAGATTTACGGAGGTTATTTCTATGTTTCGGAGCCTTACTTCCTTGCCAAGACAATGGATATTTATGTGAATAAGGAGGCTGTGCCCGCAGCTATCGCCAAGAAAATGGGCATCGCCAAGAAGTAAGTAATCAAATATTCTGATAAATACGAAGGGATGAGCGGTATAGCTCATCCCTTTCTATTTAGATCTGATATCAGGTATTATCAGTCGGGGACGCGCTCAAGTTTTTTGAGGTAGTAGTTGCGCAGGTCAGTCCATCTATAATAAGGTGCGGTAGATGTAGTAACCGGCAGTTTTACTTCACGCTCGTTTAGCAGAACCTTTACAAGCACATCTTCAGGTGCGGTAGAGCCATCGGGACGGTAGTAGATAATCTGTATGTTTGACGCCATCGGGAAAATCTCATAGTTTTTCCATTTGTCGGCTACTTCTTCAAGGTCATTTATCTCGTCTCCGTAGTGGTCAAGTTCCATAAGCACGGCAAGGGGCAGAACGCAAACTTCGTGACCGAATCTGAGGTTAGCTCCGGGGCGTGTAGATGCAATGGCTGTGTCAGATGAAGTAATCATGTTGCGGAGGCTCTCTCTTATACAAATATCCGAGCACACGAGACGTAGA
>CAMWUZ010000019.1 GCA_947177595.1 uncultured Porphyromonadaceae bacterium
TAGTACGGCTTTTTCAATCAGCGGTGCGGCTTCATCGATGCTCATGATCATGGGATAGTCTTTTTTCTCGTCAAGCAGGGGAGTGCGGATGAAGCCGGGACGTATGTCGGTGAATCTCACATTTACCTGCTGCTGGTAGGCGAGCTGCTCAAGGGCGTTGATAAATGTCTGTTGAAATTTCTTCGATGCGCTGTATGCTGCTGCAACTCCGATGCCTTTGGTACCGGCAATGGATGTTATGGCGGCTATCTGCCCGGGGTAGCGGTTGGCTGTCTCCTTATAGTATTTGTATGCGGCTGCAAGTATTCTCGCAAATCCGGTAACATTTGTGTCAAGCGTGGTTTTGAGACGCATATCGTCAAGCTCAGGGTCATAGAAGCCTGTTCCTGCGGCAAAAAGGAGTATGTCCATACCGTCGATCAGTTCGATAAGACCGTAAAATTTCTTGACAGCGTCCGGTGCGGTGACATCAAGTTCGCTCACCGCGATGTTTGACGGATAGAGATTCTTGATTTCTTCAAGATGGTCAACACGGCGCGCTGCGATGCCGACACGCCAGCCTGCACGCGCAAAATCGGTGGCTATGCGCTCTCCGAGACCGGATGATGCGCCAACTATAACTATTTTTTTCATAACTACTCGGCAGGAGTGCGGTTAGTCGCATTCCCTTCGGTAGTATTAACCTTCGGCAGAGCTTTCTTGTTCAGCGGCAGGGTATATATCACCGAGAAACCGCCCCCGATGGGGGTACCGCGTTTACCGAAGCCGGGAATATACATCGGTCTGCCATACACATTCTTGCTCTGGTGAATAATCGAGTGATATTTCACCTGCCAGCCCATGGATATGTTTTTGAATATCTTGACCTTAATGGATGCCACCAGTTCGAGATAACCGGTGGTTGAGTTCTGATCAGGGATTGAAAACGGCTCCGGTTGCCAGTAGGAGTTATTCGGGAGCGCGTTATCGATGCCCCATTTAAAAGTCGTGAATGCATAGCGCACTCCGAAGAGCAGCTGATAGTCAGGATTGGAGTTATAGAATATGTTATAATTCATGCCGAGTTTGAAATACGGCGCCATCGGACTCTTAAATGTGTAATTCATGCCATCCGGACGTATGTGGGCGGATGATAGACCGAACTCGAATATCGGTTTGAAGCGGTTGTGCAAGCTAAGTTCGCCCCAAAAGCCTATTCCTCCATATTCGGTGCCGAGCATTTTCATGACCGGATCCCAGATGTCAACGCCTACACTTACGGCATGCATGAGGGGATAAAGATTACCTACCGGAGCGATTATTACGGTAGAATCAACATATTCCGTGCCGGTAACAGTATCGACTAACACAACATTGCCTCGGCTGTCCTTGGTTTCAGACAGGCGGCTCTTGTCAAACTCCTCTTTCTGTGTGTCCTGCTTTGTGCCGATTGTTCCCGGCGGTGGAGTTACCGGGTTGATACGCCGCTGCGCCTGAGCGCTGAAGGCGCACAGGAATAATACAGCAAGGAGTGTCAATATGTGGCGGCGCATTATTTCCATAGGCTTATAGATTGTCCATATCATCGTTTTCCTCATTCTGAACGACCCTGAAAAGGATTTTGATTCTCTGGTTGTCGAGATTGTTGATGAATGAGTCGGTTACCACGACATTTTCAATGATATGGCTTGTGTGAGTCACTCCGGTAATCGTATAAACATACATCGCACCGCACTCCTCGCTCACAAATCTGGGCTGAGAGGTATAGGTGAAGGTTATAGTGTCGTTCAGTTCCGGGTAGTCAAGCGCTTTGGCGAGATAGCGGAAGCAGAATGATGTGGATGATGCATCCGAGCGAAACGGCAGATACACCATAGATGCTGTGCGGGTACTTATCAGGGAAGAATCGTTAGGAGCTCCGATGCCATATACCCTGAGCGAGTCAACAGAGATAGCCTTGTCGGTGGCGCTGTCATAAAAGCCGGCGAGAGGCAGACTGCTCTGGTTTTGCAGACAGCCCACGGTATTGCAGCTCCATGCAAGAGCTAATGCAAGCGCGGAGAGTATGTATTTCAGAACTTTCCCCATTTCACTATTTCGTCAATAGCCTTTCTGTTTTTTGCCGGCACCGGTGCGGTGGGGTTTGGATAGCCTATAGGGATAATTGCGATGGGCTCAAGATTGTCGGGGAGCGAGAACCCGTCAGAAATCGCCTTTATGTTGAAATTGCATATCCAGCAGGTACCGAGTCCGAGAGCTGATGCCGCAAGGCAGATGTGTTCAACGGCAATTGCCACATCAATATCCGTATGGTCTTTTCCATCGGCTCTGTGCCATGCCTCGGAGTGGTCGCCGCAGGCAATGATGAATGTCTGCACATCTTTCACCCAGTCACGACTGTATGCGCCGATAACAATATCTCGGGTTTCCTGATTGTCGGCAATAATAAATTTCCAGGGCTGTCTGTTGCAGGCAGACGGGGCGAGACGTGCCGCATCAAGCACGGCGAGCACCATTTCGCGGCTCACCGGGGCAGGAGTGTATGCGCGGCATGAGTAGCGTCCGGCAACAATATCATATAACTGAGGATATAAATCTACGTTATTCATCTGAGTCTTATTTCTTCTTCAATCTCGTAATGGTTTCTTCCCGGTGCATTGCGCACTATCAGTTCGCCGAGGAAACCGGTGAGGAAAAGCTGTGTGCCGAGAATCATCAGCACTAGGGCGAGATAGAAATAGGGTGAGTCGGTAACGAGGATAGTGGGGTTTCCTGCGTGGAGATTATACAGCTTCATCGCTCCAACAATTACTACAGCAATAAATCCGAGAATAAACATCAGACTGCCGAGAAGTCCGAAGAAGTGCATCGGTTTGATGCCGAATTTGTTGGTGAACCAGAGTGTGGCGAGATCAAGATAGCCGTTGACAAAGCGGTCGAGACCGAATTTGGTCTTACCGTACTTTCGTGCCTGATGCTGAACTACTTTCTCCCCAATCTTGCCGAATCCGGCGTTTTTGGCAAGGAACGGAATGTAACGGTGCATATCGCCGTAAACCTCTATGTGCTTCACAACCTTGTTGCGGTATGCTTTGAGTCCGCAATTGAAGTCATGCAGATTCTTGATGCCGCTCACCTTACGTGCTGTAGCGTTGAAAAGTTTAGTTGGAATAGTTTTTGACAGTGGATCGTAGCGTTTTTTCTTCCAGCCGCTTACCAGATCATATCCCTCCTGAGTAATCATGCGGTATAATTCCGGAATTTCATCGGGGCTGTCCTGAAGGTCTGCATCCATTGTTATGACAACATCGCCCTGCGCGCGCTCAAATCCGGTGTTCAAAGCGGGTGACTTGCCGTAATTGCGGCGGAAGCACACGCCTTTTACCGATGGATTTTTCTGCGCGAGTTCTTTGATTACCTCCCATGAGTCGTCAGTGCTACCGTCGTTTATGAAAATGATTTCGTAGGAGAAAGAGTTTTCCTTCATCACGCGCTCGATCCACTGCTCGAGTTCCGGCAGCGATTCGGCTTCATTATAGAGGGGAACAATTACTGAGATATCCATTTTATAGACTTTATTTTTTTGACATTTTCTCTCCACGCGCCCTTGCGAGAACCGCCATAAGGAGCGAAAGAAGGGAGCCGGAAAATACTCCGAGCCAAATCATTTCAATCACTATCTGAATGGGTGTGGGGATGATATGCGCGCTCACCATGCTGCGGAGCATCTCCGCCATCTCCTCACCCTGTTTCCAACCCGATTCACTGTAAAAGTCAATAGCTTCCTGCACACGGTCTGCAATGAAATCGGGATTAATCCATTTAAGATATATCACTGCGGCGAGTCCTGATATGAGACAGCCGCACAGAAATGTCATGATTCCCTGCATCCATAGCGATGAGAGCTGTGTGGTGTACAGGTCATTGATATATGAGCGGCGCAGAAAGGTGTAGATTATGAACGGCACTGACAGAAACAGAATCATGCTTACAACTGACAGCAGCGGTACGGCGGTAGAGAATACCGCTGCAAAAAACATGGCACTGAGCAATATGCCGAATGGTAATCCGTCGTCTGCTCCTCTGCGGTATGGTGATGTTCCGGGTGCGCTCATCAGCAGGATTAGTGGGGTTAGTCGTGGTGATATGTACCGATATGGCGACGCTTTTTCTCTTCGAAAATATCATCGATAGCAAAAAAAATGCCTGATTCCTCCACATCCCCGAATTGATCGTTGATGGCTGTGCCAAACATTTTCATCGTGGGGCTTAGGCTCATGTATGCGTTGACGAGCGGCGGAATATTCACACCGCAGTTTCTGATAGCTTTGTTGAGAATCTTGTAGTCCTCAGCAAAAGTCGTGCCCGTGAACAGAGCCGCCATAGCCACTTCATCGTAACCTGTGTGAAGGGGTGTGATAGGACGAACCAGCTCCTCTGTGTCCGGGAAGTGACGGTTGAGGAAATATAAGATCATATCACGGCAGTTTCTCCTGTATGATGGATACATCGTTACCTTGCCGAAGAGATATTTTATCTCGGGATGCACGACAGTTAGTGCACCGAGCCCGTCCCACAGATTGTCAAGAGCGAACAGTGCCTTGGCTCCCGCCTTGGATGATTGGTATTCCGGTCTCACGAACGACCGTCCCAGCTCGATAGTGTAGGGGAGATAGTTGTCGATAAAATTCCGCGAGAAGCGGAACATGTGGGATGTGGCGATTCTTGGAGAGCCGTCGGGATTTTTTCTGATATCTGCACCGGTAATATATCTGTATCCTCCGAGAATCTGATTGGAATCAGGATCCCACACTATAATCTGACGGCAGGGAGGATTCATGGTGTCAAACTCATCGATGTCGCATTCCTTTCCTGTACCTCCTCCGGCGTTTCTGAATGAAATTTCCCTGAGTCTGCCAATCTCCCTCATTGTATAGGGAGCGGTGTGTGCATCCACCACATATATGAGATTGTTGCCCTTATTGGTTTCGCGAAGTAACCGCTCCGGCGTCAGTTCCGCCAGAATCAGCTCAGTGTCAACCGGGTCAATGATTTTCTCTTCCATACCTATTTATCTCCCGCAGAAATGTACTGCTCGGGAAGTGTGTAAACGATTTTTCTTATTTCCTGCGCCTGACCGGCGGCAGCTGTACCGCCTTTGAGGGAGGTGTATGGAATCGGCTTGCCGACATAAATATCAAAAGAAGCATTTTCACATCTGAACACCTCGCGAGGCAAGTATATCATCTCAATATTGAATTTTATACCTGCACGCTCTCGCAGTTTCGCAAAATTATAAAAAAATCTTGAGTTGTTCCCGCTAAAATAAACCGGAATTACATCGCGCTTACTTGAAATGCACTTGTTTACAAACATTTTGTTCCATTTCAGATCGGCTATGCCCTCCTTGAGCTTTCTTGACACCAGTCCGGCGGGGAAAATGATGATGGGATCGGACCCTTTGAATGCTTTATCGATCGCGATGCCGGTGCTTCGGGACTGTGCGCCGTGCTTGTTTACCGGCAGGAATATGCCGTCAAGCGGCTTTACAGCCATCAGCAGGTCGTTGACTGGGAAATGTATGGGCTCTCCATAGACCGAATTGATGAAATGAATCATGGCTATGCCGTCCAGTCCTCCCAGAGGATGATTGCAAACGATAGCTATACGGCGATTCTCAGGGAGATTCTCCTTGCCGTGAACGGTGTATTTTATATTGAGTTTTTCGAGAACCGCGTCACAAAACTGTGCTCCTCTCTTTCCGTCCGCATAGTCAAGCATCTCGTTCATCCGATCCTGACAGACGGTTTTTTCCAACCACCTGACCAAAGCGCGGGGAATAAACCGACGATAGCGTGGCAGGCGGTCTCTGATAACCGCTCCCACATCTATTCTCAGTTTATCACTACCCATCCGTCAAGTCAATTAAATCATGCAGGATAAATATCGTGTCTTGCCGCAAGAAGAGTATTCTTCATGAGCGACACTATTGTCATCGGACCAACCCCTCCGGGCACAGGTGTGATCCATGAGCATTTAGGCGCTACATTCTCATAGTCAACATCGCCGCAAAGGCGGAATCCGCTCTTTCGTGTAGCATCCGGAACCCTTGTTGTACCCACGTCAATAATAACTGCACCATCCTTAACCATATCGGCTTTAACGAAGCCGGGGGAGCCGAGGGCAGCGATGATGATGTCGGCTTTTTGACATATTCCCTTGATGTCTTTTGTGGCGCTGTGGCACACTGTAACGGTTGCATCACCCGGTATATGCTTCTGCATCATGAGGTTCGCCACAGGTTTGCCAACGATATTGCTCCTTCCGAGAACCACACACTCCGCACCTTTGGTCGGGATATTGTAGCGCTCAAGGAGCATGAGGATACCGGCTGGTGTAGCGCTTACAAAACAGGGGAGACCGATAGACATACGACCCACGTTTACAGGATGAAATCCATCAACATCTTTCTTATAATCGATTGCTTCGATTACTCTCTGTTCCGAGATATGTTTCGGTAGAGGCAACTGCACGATGAAACCGTCCACATCAGCATTTTTGTTGAGCTCATCTATGGTTTCAAGCAGTTTCTCCTCGGTAACATCATCTTCAAAGCGGATAAGGGTTGATTTGAAGCCGCACTCCTCACAGGCTTTTACTTTGTGCGCCACGTATGTTTCGCTGCCTCCGTCATGACCCACGAGGATAGCCGCAAGGTGGGGACGCTTTGCGCCCTGTGCGAGCATCTGTGTGACTGTCTCGGAGATTTCACGCTTTATATCGGCGGCAACTTGTTTTCCGTCAATTATCATAAATAAGTCGTTATTATCGTTTATTTTAGGTACGCGCTAAGCATATACCTATTATTATATTTTGTGAAAATCCGTATGCCAGATTATCTTCTGCGCATGGCTCGCATCATCTTCATGGGATTTTTCATGGATGTTGCGGCTTTCATCATCTTTCTTGTTTCCTCAAACTGCTTGAGCAATCGGTTCACTTCCTGAATATTGGTGCCTGAGCCTTTGGCAATTCTCTGACGGCGGCTTGAATTGATGATTTCTGGACGTGCTCTCTCAGCCTTGGTCATGGAGCGGATAATAGCCTCGATACCTTTGAATGCGTCGTCATCGATGTCAATGTCCTTGATAGCTTTTCCAACACCGGGAATCATTGCGGCAAGATCCTTGAGATTGCCCATCTTCTTGATTTGCTGAATCTGATTGAGAAAGTCATCGAAATTAAACTGGTTCTTGGCGATTTTTCTCTGCAATTCAGCCGCTTCCTTTTCATCGATAGCCTGCTGTGCTTTCTCCACGAGGGTAACTATGTCGCCCATGCCGAGAATACGGTCTGCCATACGCGCGGGGTGGAACTGATCAAGTGCGTCAAGTTTCTCACCGGAGCCTACAAATTTGATAGGTTTAGTCACCACGGTGCGGATAGATAGCGCGGCACCGCCGCGGGTATCACCGTCAAGTTTGGTGAGGATAACGCCGTCAAAATCAAGTCGGTCATTGAATTCCTTGGCGGTATTCACGGCATCCTGACCGGTCATAGCATCTACAACAAAGAGGATTTCATTTGGCTTGACCGCTTTTTTGATAGCGGCAATCTCCTCCATCATCTGCTCATCAACAGCCAGACGACCGGCGGTATCGATAATCACCAGATCATTATGGTTCGCTTTAGCGAATTTGATGGCATTTTCCGCAATCTGGACGGGATTCTTGTTGCCCTCCTCTGTATAGACAGGCACATCAATCTGCTCTGCAAGCACTTTCAGCTGATCTATAGCGGCGGGACGGTACACGTCGCAGGCAACAAGCAGCGGGCGCTTAGCTTTCTCGCTTTTTAGTTTCTTGGCGAGTTTGCCCGAGAAAGTTGTCTTACCTGAACCCTGAAGACCGGACATGAGGATAACGGTAGGATTGCCGCTGAGGTTGATCTGCTCGGTATCTCCACCCATGAGAGCGGTAAGCTCGTCATGAACAATCTTGACCATCATCTCGCTCGGCTTAACGGCGGTGAGCACGTTCTGACCGAGTGCCTTAGCCTTAACGGTGTCGGTAAAGGTCTTCGCAACCTTATAGTTGACATCGGCATCAAGGAGCGCTCTGCGCACATCCTTGAGCGTTTCGGCAACATTTATTTCTGTAATCTTGCCTTGCCCCTTTAGGAGCTTGAAGCTTCTTTCGAGTCTTTCGCTAAGATTTTCAAACATATTCTTTATGAGTTAGTGAGGGAGTTTGTTTCGGTATCGGGGAAAATGATGCTTGGCTTGAAAGTGCGGGCTTCCTCGGGAGTCATTGTGGCGTAGCTCATGATGATGACTATGTCACCGGGCTGTACTTTTCTCGCGGCTGCTCCGTTGAGACAGATCACACCGCTACCCGGTTCGCCGGCAATAACATAAGTGTCGAGTCTCTCTCCGTTGTTGTTGTCAACGATATATACTCTCTCTCCGGGCAGAATGCCTGCGGCTTCCATTAGGAGTGAGTCGATAGTGATGCTTCCGATATAGTTCAGGTTCGCCTGAGTTACGGTTACGCGGTGTATCTTTGATTTGAGTACTTCAATGAACATAAATTCGAGTACGGTTTAATATCTGATGTTGTCTATGAGTCGCACATCTCCGCAAAAAACGGTGATACAGCCCACCGGTTCCTTTGTGTCTTCCCAGCGTTTGATAGGCTGCATGGTCTTGCCGTCAACAATTTCGTAGTATTCAACATTCATGTGGGGAAAGGAGTTTACGGTGTCGATGACGAAACGCTTGGTCTGGTCAACGGTGTGATCCTTAGCCCAATCAACGCTTGATACGAGTGTCTTTGCGATAGCGGGTGCTATAGCTCTCTGAGCGGGAGTGAGGCGCACGTTTCTGCTGCTGAGGGCAAGCCCGTCATCCTCTCTGCAAATGGGGCACGGCACAATCTCAAGTTCAAAGCCTTCAAGTTCAGCCATTTTGCGGATGACGGCAATCTGCTGGAAATCTTTTTCGCCGAAATATGCTCTTGTGGGATGAGTCATAGCAAAAAGTTTGCTGACAATCTGAGCTACCCCGTTGAAGTGACCGGGACGCATGGCTCCCTCCATCACTTCGGCTACCGGTCCGAGTTCAAACACTCTTGTATCAGGCTTCGGATATATTTCCTCGACAGAGGGAATGAAAGCTATGTCAACTCCCCCCTCTTCAAGTAGCTTACAGTCGGCTTTTTCTGTGCGGGGATATGTTTTTAGATCATCGGGATTATTGAATTGTGTGGGATTCACGAAAACGCTTGCCACCACAATGTCATTTTCCTTGCGTGCTCTTGCAATCAGGCTCATGTGACCTGCATGGAGCGCGCCCATGGTGGGAACGAGTCCGATAGAAAATCCTTGCCGACGGAGCTGCTCGGTTATTCGCTCAAGTTCGGCGACTGTGCGTATTATTTCCATGTCTGTTAATAGTCTTTGAAAAATACTTTGCAAAAGTAATAAAAAAAGATGTGGTAAGATGTGTTATTTTATGTGAAGGAGCAATCTAACGGACAAAAAGGAGTAAATTTGCATTACAAATTCAGAAAATGGAGCAAGAGTACGCATCAAGTCTGCTTGAAAACGCGGTGAGAGAGCTGTCGCGTCTTCCCGGAGTGGGTCGCAAGACGGCGCTCCGGCTGGCTCTTCATATATTGCGGAGAGATGAGAGCGAGGGAGTTGCTCTGGGCGAGTCAATCATAAATTTGCGCCAGAATATCCGCTACTGCCGTGTGTGTCACAATATATCAGAAAGCGAGATTTGTGAGGTGTGCGGTTCGGAGCGGAGAGACCATACCTGCGTGTGTGTGGTTGAGAATGTGCGCGATGTGATGAGCATTGAGAACACCGGACAGTATGCCGGGGTATATCATGTGCTCGGTGGTGTAATTTCCCCGATGGACGGTATCGGTCCAGATCAGCTTGAAATAGATAGCCTCGTGGAGCGTGTGCGCCTCGGTGGTGTCAAAGAGGTGATTCTCGCGCTTGCTTCCACCATGGAGGGAGATACTACGAACTTCTATATATTCAGAAAGATAGGAAATATACCCGGGGTGAAAATCACTCAGCTTGCTCGCGGAATGGCTGTCGGCAACGAAATCGAATATACCGATGAGCTGACCCTCGGCAGGTCGATAGTTCAGCGCACTCTTTTCAGCGATTCTTTTAATTCTTAGCCTTATGGAACCATTACTGAGCGACGATATGGTGCATCTGCGCGCGCTTGAGCCTGCTGATGCCGAACGACTGTATCTGTGGGAGAATGACACACGGATGTGGAATGTAGGGTGTGCCACCGCTCCATTCTCACGCAAACAGCTTGAGGAATACATTGCTACTTACGACGCTGATATTTACAGTGCCAGACAGCTGAGGCTTATGGTAGTGGAAAACGAGAGCGGCTGCGCGGTTGGCACAGCCGATCTGTATGATTTCGATCCGGTGAATCAGAGGGCGGGTGTGGGTATTCTGATTTCTGAGGAGTATCGCGGAAGGCGCTACGGCGAGCGTGCGGTGCGTCTCCTTGAGCGCTACGGTTTCATGCGACTGGGGCTTCATCAGCTATGGGCTGTCGTGCCTGAAAGCAATTCGCCGTGCAGAAATCTTTTCGAGCAGGCGGAGTACCGTATTACCGGAAGACTCCGGTCATGGCTTCGCCGTGGCAAGAGCTATGAGGACGCGTATTTGTATCAGCGGTTGAATATCGATGCAAACCGCGACATATAACCCTTGAACTGAGGAGTGTCTCGCAGCGCTCCCACAGTCACCGAGCCATTAGCATCCACCCAATTGTGATAGTTGGCATAACCCTTTTCCAGAGCTTTTTCCATGCACTCCGCTGCCTTTTCCATACTTCCTTTTTCAGCATAGTAGCAAGCCCCGTAGTAGTTTATGGTGCCGTCGGTGTCCGGTTGGTTTACGAGCAAGGAGGTTATCCATGAATCAGCTTCTGCGTCTTTACCTATTCGTGCCAGAGCGAATCCTTTGAGTGATTTCACATCCGCTGGATCGCTATCCAGTTCGGCAATCTTTGTATATATGCTTTTTGCGAGTTCCGGCTGATTGAGCTTGGTATCGCACAGCCATGCCCTTTTCATAAGCAGTTCGGAATTGAGAGGGTCGTTCAGAAGCGCTTCGGCGAGGGTAACTGACGCACCGGACACATCTCCAAGTGCAATCTGTGCGTCTGCTTTTGCATCGAGGGCGGCAACAAGACCCGGCTCTTTGGCAAGCGCCTTGCCGATATTGGAGAGCGCTTCAGCGGGTTCGCCGAGCGCGTTGAGAATATTTGCTTTGAGAGCGAAGTATGGTGCGTTGTCCGGTGTCGCGCTGATAGCATAGTCCGCATTTGCGAGTGCGGTGTCATACTGCCCGAGCGCATAGAAGCATTTTGCGAGGGAGGAGTTTAGTCCTGCGTATGAATAAAGTTTGTCGTTCAGAATCTTGTCGTAGTCTGAAATAGCTGAAGTATAGTTGTTATGTGACTCCGCTATAGCTGCTCTGATGTAGTAGAACATACCAACGCGGGGTGCCTGACGGATAGCTCTTGATAGTCCGTTCATAACCGCAGGGTAATTGGTGTTTGCGAGTTCGACAAGTGCGGCAAGTGCCTTGCCATTAGATGAGTTGTCAGTGGTAAGTGCTATGATGTAGTCGTCAACCGCTCCTTCGACATTTCCCATCATGGTGCGGATGCTTGCGCGACGTATATATGACTCGGCGGTAGATGGAAAAAGGTCAACGGCTCTGTCAGCGTAGTCGTTGGCAATACCGATATTGTTTTCCTTGACAGCCACGCGGGAGAGACCGAACATTGCTTCCTGATTATGGGGGAAAGCCCGGAGAAGTTTTGTGTAGTCAGACTTCGCATTGGTGTACTGCCCAAGGCTGAATTCAATATTCGCTCTCTGTTGTATGCAGGAGTATGATTCTGGATTAAAGGCGAGAGCCGAGTTGATGTCATTGAGGGCATCGCTGTATTTATGGCGCATCTCGTTGATGGATGCTCTGAGGCGGTATGCCCCGAATCTCACTTCCCTGGCGTTTTCGGGAGCATATCGAAGCGCATGGTTCACGTCGTCGAGCGCCTTTATATAGTCGTCCTGGTTGTAATATTCGGTTGCGCGGGCAAAATATGTTTCGTAGTCCGAGGGGTTTTCCTCGATCATTTTGTCATAGACTCTGATTACCGCGGTAGTCATCGGAGATTCTGCGGAGGTCTGTGCATTTGCTGTCAATGCAGTGGCAAGGACAGCGGCGAGCAAGATTGAGGTAAATTTCATATGTAGTATGTTATAAATAAGTGTTCGTTTTTTTATTCTGTCTGTGAAGTGAGACGGACCGTTTGCGCAGCCATATCAAGAATATGGAAAGTATCGCAGGCAGACAGTGCCGCAGTTTCTGTCCTGAGCCGGTTATCACCCAGCGATACCGGTCGGTATGCGTTGTCTAACGCGAGTGTTATCTCTTCGGGAGAAAAATCGCCTTCCGGTCCTATGAGAATGGCGGCTGATTCTTCCGGCAAATATTCTCCGGCAAGGAGTTTACGCGGTATGGAGCGGTCACAGTAGGCTATGAATTTCTGAACGGAGGATATTGAGGCTATCGCATGACGGAAAGGAGTCATCGGCTCGATTATCGGGAGCACCGCTTTGAGTGATTGCTTCATAGCTGAAACAGCTATCTTTTCAAGCCGTTCGGTATTGATTTCCTTTCTCTCGGAACGGGCGCAGAGCAGTGGAATGATACGGTTGACTCCTATTTCAGTTAGTTTTTCAACGAGCCATTCCATACGGTCCATATGCTTGGACGGTGCTACGGCAACGGTAATTTCCTGCTGCCATGAGAGGGGTACGGCTGCCGTGTCGGTGACATGGACGAGAGTGCGCTTGGGATGCGGGTCGTCTATCACGCAGGTAAAGCGGTGTCCCTTGCCGTCGATTACCTCGATAGAGTGGCCGGCTTTCATTCTCAGCACCTTTGAGCAGTGGCGCGAGTCGCTTTCCGGTAATGAGCCTGTTGTGAGTATGTCGGGAGCGTAAAACTGAATCATCTTACTCTATTTCAAGTGTGTTCGCTTTTGCCTCCTTTATTTCGCTGTCAGTGGGAGGGGTATGGCGGTATTTGAACATGAATGCGAAGAGAATGCACACAACGAGAGAATATCCGGCGAAGATAAACCAAGGTGTGCTCCAGTCACCCAGCATATATGAGTTGCCGTCAACGGTCTGCCATGAGCAGTAGCGGTTGACTATAGCTCCGGCTATCAGGGTTCCGACAGAGGCTCCTACGCCGTTGGTCATGAGCATAAAGAGTCCCTGCGCGGATGATTTTACAGAATCATCTGTTTCCTGCTCAACGAAGAGAGCGCCGGATACATTGAAGAAATCAAACGCTACACCATATACAATCATCGAGAGAATGAATAGCCATAGCCCGCTGCCAGGGTTACCGAGTCCGAAGAATCCGAAGCGGAAAACCCATGCCATCATGGCGATGAGCATCACTTTCTTGATGCCGTAGCGCCGCAGGAAGAACGGGATAAGCAGAATACATGCCGCTTCTGAAATCTGGGATAGGGAGGTGAGGAGTGTCGCATTGTTTGCGCCGAAAGTTGTGGAGTATTCGGCAACACCCTTGAAGCTGGATATGAATGTGGTAGCGAAGCCGTTGGTTATCTGCAGAGCTACTCCGAGCAACATGGAGAAGAGGAAAAACACAGCCATACGCGTGTCTGAGAAGAGCCGGAAAGCGTTGAGACCCAATGTCTCGCTCCATGATTTGCTCTTTGACTCAGTGGCGAGAGAGCATTTAGGAAGTGTGAATGAGAATAGGCCGAGGGTAAGACCGAGCACCGTGCAGGTGAGGAGCTGCATATGGGTGTACTGAAAGCGGAAGTTGGCCATCGGGTTGGCTTCGCTTATGGTGAAACCGAATGAGCCGTCGTGCCAGTATGCGCAGTTCACAAACCACATTGCGGCTATAAATCCCACTGTGCCGAGAACTCTGATAGGAGGGAAAGACTTTACCGGATCGCAGCCGTGGGCTTTGAGAATCTTGAAAGCTGCTGAGTTTGCCAGTGCGATTGTGGGCATATAGAAAGCCACACTCAAAGTGTATAATGTGAAAAACGGTGCGAACTCGAGGTTCGGGTGAGTGGAGCCGTAAAACCATGCGCAACCCATGAATATTGCCGCGAGCAGATGGCACAGACCGAGCATCTTCTGAGCAGGAATCCATTTGTCGGCGATTATGCCGACTATTGCTGGCATGAAAATAGATACCAGACCCTGCACGCTGTAAAACCACGCTATATCGCTGCCAAGTCCGGCAGGTCCGAGATACTGTCCGAGGCACACAAGGTAACTGCCCCACACGGCAAACTGGAGGAAGTTGAGTATCGATAGTCTAATTACGGTCGGAGACATTTTAGTGATTTATTTTTGATGATGATTGGTTTACTGATTGCCGCGCTTACGCTTCAGGATTTCTGACACTTTCGCAGCTTCTTCATACTGCTCTTCGCTGATGAGTTTCTCTAGGGTGCGTTCCAGTTCCTCGATAGCATAGTTTTCGAGTTTAGGTTCGCGGTCAACCGGTGAGTCGTTTTCGGCTGTTTCGTCAGCATCGTCCTCGTTGTCGGTATGTATCTCCATAACAAAGCCGGTTTCGTCAATAATCTCGCGTGTAGTATATATAGGTGTGCCGGTGCGCATGGCGATAGCGATGGCATCCGAGGTGCGGGAGTCAATTTTCACTTGCCTTTCACCGTCGGTAAAGGTGAGTTCTGAGGAGAAAATGCCGTCCTCAAACTTGTATATGAATACCTCTTTGAGTTTTACTCCGAATGCATGGGCAAAGCTGACAAACAGGTCATGGGTCATGGGTCGGGGAGGGGTGATGCTCTCCATGCGCAGTGCTATTGACTGGGCTTCAGATGCGCCGATAACCACCGGAATGCGGTACGGACCGTCCACCTGGGCAAGAATGAGTGCGTATGCTCCGGTCTGAATCTGGCTGTATGATATTCCAAGAACTTTAAGTCTAACTTTGTCGGTCATCATTTCGCGGTCAAATCATGTATATTTATTATAAGGTGTCGATATTTCTGCCGGTGATTATTCCGGAGCCGTAGCACAGCTTTGCGTCACGGTCGTAAATCACGCCGTATTGTCCCGGGGCGATTCCCTGCACTTTGGTGTCGCTTTCAAGCAGATAGTCTCCTTCGGCAAGCCTGGTCAGGTTGCCTGTGAGAAATTCGGGTGAATGACGGTTTTTGAATGTCACCGGCACTTTTGTGCAATCCTCTTTCCACGGGTCAGTGGTTATCCAGTGCATCTCCTCGAGGTGAAGGGTGTTGCCATATTGCTTCTCCGTGTCATAGCCACGGGATACATAAATCACATTGTCGTGAATATTCTTTTTCACCACAAACCACGGACCGCCGCTCAGTCCGAGCCCCTTGCGCTGACCGATAGTGTGAAACCAGTACCCTTTGTGCTCTCCGAGTTTCTTCCCGGTTTCAATTTCAATTATCGGACCGGTCTTCTCTCCGAGATGACGGCGCAGAAAGTCGTTATAGTTGATTTTTCCGAGGAAACAGATTCCCTGGCTGTCACGGCGGAATGCGTTTGGCAGCTTCAGTGCCATTGCGGTCTCGCGTACGCTGCTTTTGGGCATATCGCCTATGGGAAACATGAGATGGCTGAGCTGGGGATATG
>CAMWUZ010000020.1 GCA_947177595.1 uncultured Porphyromonadaceae bacterium
CGCGATCTTCTCAAATCACAGCAAAAGTAAAATCACCCTTTTCTGCCGAAATCGGCAGGAATTTCTCCCCATTCCTCTGTCTTCCACTTGGTGACATGATTCTGAGGAGTATGGGTGAGCAACCAGTTTTCCGCTCTTGATACCAACGCCCTGATTTTTTCATTTCCGGGTGTTGGGGCGAGAGTGGTTTTTACATGTTTATCCCTCACCCACGCCATAGCGGTCTTGCTGTCGGAGTAGATAGTCACCCCGGTTCTGCGTTGCTGCTCAAGAAGGGCGAAAGCATGAACAATGGCGAGAAATTCTCCCAGATTGTTGGTACCCTCCTCGAGAGGTCCTACATGAAAAATCTCCTCTCCGTTGTTCAGATTCACTCCGCGATACTCCACCGGTCCCGGATTGCGGCGACACCCCGCATCCACAGCTATACCGTTACGGTCAATCTCGGGAAAAGCATCGTAATTGACCGAAATCACCGGTCGGCGGGCAATAGCCCTGAGTAACTCCACTCCAGAATCACCGCTCTCTCCGCGATATGCCGCAATAGCTGCCTCCTGATTGGGATAAGCCTTGTATTTTGCTCCTGGAAAACCTTCCACAACGAGTTTGCACTCCTCCCATGAGTCAAAAACCCCGGTGTCATGTCCTGCCCAGACCACATAGTATTTTTTACCCATAACCGGATTTTATGAAAGTGTGAGGAATATTGCGATATCGCGGCTTCTCATGCCAACAGTTTCCGCAACTTCGGCATTTACGATCTTGCCCATGAAGGTTACAGCGCCTTTTCTGATACCTTCGTGCATCTTGAGCGCGTTGAGCACTCCGTCACTTGCCGATATATCGCCCATAAATGTGAGAAAAGTATTGCTGAGCGCCATAGCCGCTGTGCGAGGCACCGCGCTTCCGGTATGAACGTAGCAGCATCTTCCGTTTTCCGGACCGGAAGGAGTGGCGAGTGCAAGATCCACAGTGGGAAGAGACGGAAAAGCCGCACCGCAGTCGTTGGTGAGATCAAAAATAATCACACCTTTTTTCATTTCGCTCACGGTTTCTGTATCAAACACCGGCGGATTTGTCATCTGGGTGAAGACCACCACATCCGCACTCCGGAGCGCGCTCCGGAGCACTCTCGGATGAAGAGCCGAGCCAACCGCACAGGTGCCAAGCTCTTTTGTCGCCTCCCTGAGACGATACACGTCGTTGTCAAATATCCTTACGGTAGAGCCTGCTCCGGAAGCTGCGCGTGCAGCCGCACACGCACTGATGCCACTGCCTATGATAGTCGTTTCGCATGGTATCACACCGGCTACTCCTCCGAGCAGTATTCCTTTTCCATGAACCGAGTCAGCGAGTAGCGAACCGGCTACCGCCAGCGCCGCCCTGCCGTCTATCTCAGACAAGATGTCGGCAAACGGAGTATTGCCGTAGCGATCCTCCACAAGGTCAAGAGCCACATTTATTATATTACGGTCCATAAGAGCCTTTACCGACTCCTTTGTGCGGTTGCATTTGGACAGAAGCGACAGATGCACAGCTCCTCTGCGCATCTGCCTTATGTCGTGGCATGATAGCGGAGCGAGATGAAGCACTATATCACAGCCGAGTGCTTCCGACCGGCTCACTATTTGAGTTCCTTCGCGTGAGTAGGCATTATCGGTGTAGTGGATGGAGTTTCCGGCACCTGCCTCCATTTTAATGGTGAATCCTTGTGCCACAAGAAGTCCTGCGCCCTCCGGGGTGAGCGGAAACCTGCGCTCGTTGTCAATATTGCTTGCGGGCAGTCCCACAGTCATGTGGCGGCGCGTGGTGGCTGTAGCCATCTCCTGAGGCAGCGGCATGGCGCCGAATTCGCTCTCTGTTTTCATTTCGCCGGAAGATTTAAGAGTGATATAAAGCGGTTTGCGGTATCTGCCACCTCACATTCGTTTTCGAGCAGATCACCTGCAAAATTAATTTTAGCTTTGGAGTAGTGGGGCATTCTTTTGTCAAGCGCCTCCACGATAAATTCCTTCAGTTCCTCATCGCCTTTGTCGGCAATGAGAGGACGCTTGTGGCGTCCGCGCATGAGACGTGTGTGGAGTTTTGGCAGCGAAGTATTGAGAAATACCGTCGTACCTTTGGAATTCATATAATCCATATTGTCGAAGAAGCAGGGTGTGCCTCCTCCACACGCCACTATAACATTTTCAAACTCGGCAACCTCATGCAGCATCCGGCGCTCGATGTTGCGAAAGCCCTCCTCGCCTTTCTCTGCGAAAATATCACGCACGGATGAATGGAATCTGCCCTCGATGTAAGAATCAAGGTCAATGAATTCAATGCCTGTGATACGGCTCACATTACGACCCAGGGTGGATTTTCCGCATCCCATATAGCCTATTAGAAAAATCGGTTGCATATAAAAAGTTTCTCCCACAAAATTACACAAAATTATATTGGTTTTGCGTACATTTGTCTCGTATCACACTTTTTTGCATCTCGGAGAAATGGAAAAACTCATGCAATATGTATGGCAGCAGCGTCTCTGGCCGATAGCGGAGATGCGCACTGTCGATGGCAAGAGGATAGAGGTGCTTGACCCCGGATTGCCTAATCGCGATGCGGGTCCCGATTTTTTCAACGCAAAAGTGGTGATAGACGGTGAGACATGGGTCGGTAATATTGAGATTCACTACCGGGCGAGTGACTGGCACCGTCATAAGCATGACAGTGATCCTGCATACGATTCGGTGATTCTCCACATTGTTGACAAAGATGATGCTGTGATCAGGCGAAAAGACGGTCAGGTGATTCCTCAGATGAGAATGCCGTGTGATCCCGGACTGAATTCGCGTTACAGCGAGCTGGTAGGCAGAGCGGATATTGATTTACCGTGCCGTAGGGAACTTGAGTCGTTGCCGGGCATCTATCTCACCGACTGGATTTCAAACCTGGCATACGAGCGTATTTATGCCAAAGTCGAGAGAATCGAGGATATACGTTCCAGGCTCAACGGAGACTGGGAGCAGACTTGCTATGTGACAGTGGCACGAGGGCTCGGTTTTGGCATCAACGGTGAGCCGTTTGAACGCCTGGCACTAAGCGTACCGTTGATTTTCATAGGCAAGCACAGTGACAACCTCACCGCGGTAGAGGCTCTTCTTTTCGGACAGAGCGGATTTCTTAACGCCCATGCCACCGCAATAGACACCTATGCCGCTCACCTTGCGAGGGAATACTCCTTTCTCGCAACTAAGTTCGGACTCAAAAAGCCCGAAAATCCCGGGTGGAAAATGGCGAGAATGCGTCCGGCAAATTTCCCACACCGCCGCATAGCCACTCTTGCAGCCATGTTGCACGGTGGGTTCCGTCTTATGGGTAGAATACTTGAAATCACGGATGTTGACCCGGCGTGCGCGCTATTCACTCCTGAGTTGTCGCCGTATTGGGAACGCCGATATTCTTTCGGACCGGAGAGCAATCGCCTGAGCGGTACTCTGAGCAGGAGTTCGGCATTGGTGATGGTGATAAATGTAGTGGTTCCGCTGCTTATGGCGTATGGTATGAGTCACGGAGATACCTCGCTCACCGACAGAGCGATAGATCTTCTACACTCTATCAAAGCGGAGCGTAATACGATAATCGATATGTTTGAGAGATGCGGAGTGAAAGTGGACGACGCTTTTACTTCACAAGGGCTGATTCAGCTCAGAAGAAACTATTGTGAGATGCGTAAATGCCTGTATTGCCGAATAGGGCATCGCAAGCTCTCCTATAACGCCCGACGCAACGACTGAATCAAAGAGTGCGGAAATTGTAGCCGAGATTTATACCGGCTACGCGCTGACGCTTTGCTCCATAATCACTTTTGGCTATGTCGCAGAGTTTCCAGGTAAAATATGCGCCTATATACACGCGGTTTATTCCGAAGCCTATGCCACTGCGCAGACCCAGATCCACACCATAGTCACCATAAAGCGGGTGGGAGATTGTGCTGTCAAAAATCTTGGTAGGTTTATCGGTCTTGAACCAGGTTTTAAAGCGGAAATCGAATTCCGGACCGGTGAAGAAATACATTTTAAAGTCGCGGGACAGCTTCACTCTCCAGCCCAATGAAATAGGCACCTTGATGCCTACGGTGCGCATGGTGGCTTCGGTTATACCATCTTTCACTACCTGTTCGGAGAGTGTTCCGGCGGTTTTGAGGCTGTTGAAATAGAATTCAAACTGAGGCTCGAGAAACCATCCTCGGCGCATCGGCGCGTGGAAAAGTCCTGAAATACCGGCATCAAAGCCTGTGGCACGGGTTGAGAGAGGGATACGTGCATACTTGATGGTATAGGGATAAGAATAGCCTCCTGTCAGACGCATACCGAAATACGGACGCCTTACCCCCGTGCGATACATATCATAAAACAGATGGGCATGCAGACTGCCTGCCGCTAATACAAGAATCGTTGCTATTATTGCGAGTCTTTTCATTGTGTACTGGCTGTGTTAGAGTGACAAAGTTACGCCAATTTTTCATAAAAAGAGTGTTGTGGTATAAAAAAATAGTGAGGGTAGCCGATTTATTACTATTTTTGCACTTCTAATAGAATCTAAACGAAATGTCTATCGACGATATTATTGCAAAAGGAGTTGCCAAGGCTGTCAAGGAGCTTTACGGCGTGGACACCGATCCGGCATCCATCACTCCACAGACCACCAAGAAGGAGTTTGAAGGGAATCTCACTGTAATGGTTTTTCCCTGGGTAAAGGCGGCACGCAAGTCTCCCGAAGCTGTAGGCAAGGAAATAGGTGACTGGCTGGTTGATAATGAGCCGGCTGTCGCATCTTACAATGTTATCAAAGGTTTTCTCAATATCACCATAGAGCCTGCTTTCTGGTCCACAGTGCTCGAGCATATAGCGCAGCAGAAAGACTATGGAATCACCCCGGAAACACCGGAGTCGCCGCTCGTCATGGTTGAATACTCTTCGCCCAACACCAACAAGCCGCTGCACCTGGGGCATGTGCGCAACATTCTGCTCGGAAACAGTCTGTGCAGAATCCTCGCTGCCTGCGGTAACAAGGTTGTGCGCACGAATATTGTGAATGACCGAGGTATCCATATCTGCAAGTCGATGCTTGCCTGGAAGAAATGGGGCGACGGAGCCACTCCGCAATCAACAGGTAAGAAAGGTGATCACCTTATCGGCGATTTCTATGTGCTCTTCGACAAACACTTTAAAGAAGAGGTGAAAGAACTTGAGGCTCAGGGCATGACAAAGGAAGAAGCCGAAGCCGCGTCTCCTCTTCTTCAGGAAGCACGCGCCATGCTGAGAGCATGGGAAGCGGGTGACAAAGAGGTAAGGGATCTCTGGGCTACCATGAACAGATGGGTGTATGACGGATTCGACAAGACCTATGACCGCATGGGTGTGGGATTCGACAAAATATACTACGAGAGCGATACCTACCTTGAAGGTAAGGCAAAGGTGCTTGAAGGTCTTGAAAAAGGGCTCATGTACAAAAAGGATGACGGCTCGGTATGGGCTGATCTCACGGAGCAGGGTCTTGACCACAAGCTGTTGCTTCGTTCAGACGGGACATCGGTCTATATGACCCAGGACATCGGCACCGCCAAGTTGCGCTATCAGGATTATCCCATCGACAAGATGATATATGTGGTGGGAAATGAGCAGAACTACCACTTTCAGGTGCTTTCTCTTCTCCTCGACCGTCTCGGTTTCAAATGGGGCAAGGATCTCGTGCATTTCTCTTATGGGATGGTGGAACTTCCCGAGGGCAAGATGAAGAGCCGAGAAGGCACTGTTGTAGATGCCGATGACCTGATGGACGAGATGGTAAATACCGCCAAGGCTGTGAGCAGCGAGCTTGGTAAACTTGACGGCTGTGATGAGGCTGAAATTGCTGAAATCACCGAGACTGTCGGACTTGGCGCGCTAAAATATTTCCTTCTCAAGGTCGATCCACGCAAGAATATGACCTTTAATCCCAAGGAGTCTATTGATTTTAATGGCAATACCGGTCCGTTCATCCAATACACTTATGCGCGCATACGCTCTGTGCTCCGCAAGGCAGAGGATGCCGGAATGGAAATTGGCGGATTTACCGGAGTGAAACCCGGTGAAAAGGAAATCACTCTTATACAGCGTCTTGCCGATTTCCCGACAGTTGTGCAGGAAGCTGGCAGAACATATAGCCCCGCGCTTATTGCCAACTATGCTTATGACTTGGTAAAGGAATACAACCAGTTCTATCACGACTGCTCCATTCTCAAGGAAGAGAACGAGGCTGTGCGATCCATGCGTCTCACCCTCTCAGCCGTGACAGCCGACACAATACGCACCGCAATGTCGCTTCTCGGCATAAAGGTGCCCGAAAGAATGTAAAAATACTCTCAAATCACAAACACTTAATATTTTATGGAAAATTATCAGAATTATTACACCCAGAGTGGTGCCGCTCTCGATTCGAAAGTGTCTGCGGTAATGAAGCGGGTATATGTCAAAATGTTTCTTGCCCTGCTTGTAACAGCTTTTGTATCGCTCTTCTGCGCAAGCTCGCCTTCTGTGCTCAGCTTCTTTGCCACACACAGCGGATTTATATGGGGTGTGTTCATTGTGGAGCTTGTACTCGTGTTTGCCATCTCCGGAGGTATCAATAGAATGAGCTCAGGCACAGCCACCATGCTGTTCTTCCTTTTCGCGGTTATCAACGGACTAGCCCTTTTCCCCATCTTCATTGTTTACACCGGGGTGTCTATCGCCAAGACTTTCTTCATCACAGCCGGAACATTCGGTGCGATGAGCATCTATGGCTACTTCACATCACAGGATCTTTCAAAATGGGGTTCGGTTCTTATCATGGCGCTCTTTGGTCTTATTATCTGTAGCGTGGTAAACATCTTCTGGGCTAACAGCACATTCGAATGGATTATCTCTGCCGCCGGTGTACTCATTTTTGTCGGTCTCACCGCCTGGGATACTCAGAAAATCAAACAGATGGCTGCAATGGCTCCCGCCGAAACAGTTTCCAAACTGGCAACAATCGGCGCGCTATCGCTATACCTTGATTTCATCAACCTGTTCCTCTATCTACTCCGCTTCTTCGGAAACAGCAGAGACTGATCACAAACTATACATTAATATATAAACGGAGTCGTGCTTGCCGCGGCTCCGTTTTTTAATAGCCTGCTCCGATTACCTCTTAATCTTTCATGACTCTCCGCGAAAAAACTCGTGACTTGAAAAAAATTATTACCTTTGCACATCTTTTCGTGTAGAATGACAGACCTCAACGCTATCAGGCGTGACATAGCACCCGAACTTGATGAGTTGCGACGCTGCATAAGCGATGCTCTCACATCATCCAATCCGCTCATGGCCAAAGTCGTGGAGGGCTATCTTGACACAAAAGGCAAACTCATTCGTCCGATTCTCGTTATTCTCACGGCAAAGCTCCTCGGGGAGGTATCTCCAAAAGTCATCGCATCCGCCGCAGCGGTGGAGATGCTCCACAATGCCTCGCTTATCCACGATGATGTTGTGGACGATTCCAAACTGAGAAGAGGCAAGCCTACCATCAACAGTATCTGGGACAATCATATAGCGGTGCTCGTGGGAGACTTTTTCGTGTCAAACGCGCTTCGCCAGGCTATCTCTACCGGTGATATCCGCATAGTGGAATCCCTTGCAAACTTGGGCAAACTGCTGTCGCTCGGTGAAATCGATCAGATATACAACGCGCGAAACCATCGTCTCGACGAAACCTCCTATTTCACAGTCATCAGCCGTAAGACCGCATCGCTGTTTGTGAGCTGTGTGGAGATGGGCGGCTATGCGGTGGGCGCTCCCGAAGAGCAGATTGAGCCGATGAGGAAATTCGCGCATCTGCTCGGGCTATGCTTCCAGATAAAAGACGATATTTTTGACTATTATTCCGACGAAAAGATAGGTAAACCTACCGGCAACGATCTCCGTGAAGGCAAGATAACCCTACCGCTGCTTCACGCGCTTTCACACACCGGACATCCGCAAACTGCGCAGATGCTTAAACTCATTGAAAAAGAAGAGCTGAGCTCAGAGGAAATTTCCATCCTTATCCAGTTTGCCAAAGATATGCTGGGCATTGACTATGCTTTCGCTACCATGCAGCGCATCGGCGATGAGGCTCGCCGTGAACTGCTTAACTATCCGGAATCGCCCAATCGTCAGGCTCTTGACGATATTCTCACCTACATCATTCACCGCGACATCTGATTTACCGGAAACGTTCCGGTGATTAGTCACCTCATCTGCCACTTGCAATTGATTCTGTGAGCCAACCCCACCGCCTTACCGTCTCTTGTCATAAAAAATGTAACGATTTTTTAATATAACCAAAGATTTGTTTTTATCTTTGTGTTCAAATATAACCCACTGTTTCAATAACACATGAGTTACAGCTTCTTAGACTTTCTTGGTCTGTTAGGTGCCGTAGGATTGTTTCTTTACGGCATGAAGGTGATGAGTGAAGGACTGCAGAAAGCCGCTGGCGACCGTCTGCGCAATATTTTGTCAGCCATGACAAGAAACCGCTTTACCGGCACACTCACCGGTTTTCTGATTACCGCTCTTATCCAAAGCTCATCTGCAAGTACCGTTATGGTGGTGAGCTTCGTGAATGCCGGTCTGATGTCGCTCGCACAGTCAATGGCTGTTATCATGGGTGCTAATGTCGGCACCACGTTTACCGCCTGGATTATAGCACTTTTCGGATTCAAAGTAAATATCTCCGCATTTGTACTGCCCCTCATTGGCTTGGCGATTCCGCTCCTGTTCACTAAAAAGAGCCGCAACAAATCTATCGGCGAATTCCTCATTGGCTTCGCATTCCTTTTCATGGGGCTCGACATGATAAGCAAATATGTGCCCGATATGCAGAGCAACCCCCAGATGTTTGCATTCCTGCAGAGCTATTCCGACATGGGATTTGTTTCGGTGCTAATTTTCGTGCTCACCGGTATTATTCTCACCGCGATAATCCAGTCATCTGCAGCCACATTTGCTATAACACTTATAATGTGTTCAAAAGGTTGGATTCCGTTTGAACTCGCTTGCGCGATTGTCCTCGGATCCCACATTGGTACAACCGCTACTCCGCTGCTGGCTTCACTCAGCGGAAACGTTGCGGCAAAACGCACCGCCATGGGTCACCTGATGTTTAATGTGTTCGGAGTGGCATGGATGCTATGCGTGTTTAACCCGTTTGTCAATCTGTCAACCTGGATTACAGAGGCTATCGGGCAGGGCAATCCTGAGACACTATATGGATTTGTCAACGAAATACGGAGTACAGACCCAAGCACATATAATCACCTGTTTGACGGCACACTGCTCTCCGACAATTCCGCCGTCTCGAAAGTGGCTATCCTTCAGATGAGCGTGTCGTTCGGTATGTCAATATTCCACACAGTATCGAATCTCGTCAACCTCTCGATTATGATATGGTTCACGAAATTTTATGTCAAGCTCGTTGAAAAACTCGTACCGGCAAAGCACAAGGAGGACGAGGAATTCCAGCTCAAATTCATCTCCGGTGGTCTCATGAACGCTTCAGAGCTCAATATCACTCAGGCGGAGAAAGAGATTGCAGTGTTTGCCGAGAGAGTGCAGCGTATGATCGGTATGGCGCAGCAGCTGCTCCACATGAAGGACGACTCCCAGGAATTCGCGAATATGTTCTCCCGTCTTGAAAAGTACGAGGACATTTCCGACAGAATGGAAATTGAGATAGCGCACTACCTCAACCGGTGCTCGGAAGGTAGGCTGTCTAATGAAGGTAAACTCAAGATTGCCTGTATGCTGCGTATGGTGAGCGAGATTGAAAGCATTGCCGACTGCTGCGTTGGTGCGGGCAAAATCCTCATACGCAAGCAGCAGAGCCATATACAGTTCAATGAAACAATTTATTCGAATATCGATGCGATGTTTGCCTACGTGGAAAGTGCTATGGAGCACATGGTTGCGCTACTCGTGAATATTGATCACGCCCGCGAGCAGGAGATCATCGTATCCTACAACAAAGAGCGCGAGATCAACAATTTCCGCAATCAGCTCCGTACGGCGAATATCGAGAATATCAACTCCAGGCAGTATGAGTATCAGGCTGGTATATACTACATGGATCTTATCGCGGATCTTGAAAAGACCGGCGACTATATAATCAATGTGGTCGATGCCATCAGAGAACAAGTGCGCCTGATTAACGCTTAAAAAAAAGAGTATTACAACCGCGTTAATTTTTAGTGACAAATCAGCGACAATTAATTCGCAGCACTCTCTTCCTCACACTTTAATGTTAAATTTGCAGTTGCAAATATAGCATTGAAACCTTGCTCCATTCATCACCTATCTGTTATGGCGGAAGTTAAAAATACCGCAAACCTCCCAGCTGCACGGCTTCTGCTCGTTGATGCCGACAGCATGATTTGCGAACTCCTGCAATATAAATTTGAAAACGAGGGCTATGCCGTGGATGTTGCACACTCCGCGCAAGAAGCGCTTGCTCTATCACTTGGAGTATATCATCTCATTCTCTTTGACCTCATGGCTGACGAGTTCAACGGTATTCGCTTTGCCAGAGAGCTCAGGGACCGTTCTGAAACAAGAAATGTGCCGCTCATCGTTATTTCTGCCGATGACAACGAGGATCGTGTGGTAGAGACACTTGATGCCGGCGCAGACGACTATATCATCAAGCCGTTCTCGGCAAGAGAGCTGGTCGCTCGAATACGATCGGTGCTCAGAAGGCGTATGGCTACAGCAAGAAGGATGAGCAATGTGATGCGCTATAAGGACCTCTCTATTGATTTCTCCACCTCGGTTCTCACTATCGCAGACCGGAAAATCTCCCTCACACGCACCGAATATCTTATACTTGCTATGTTTCTGCGTCACAGAAACCAGTTTTTTGACAGAGCGGAAATCATTCATGAGGCATGGGAAGAGGAAGGCGCCTCCGAGAGAGCCGTTGATACAAATATCTCCAGACTGAGAAAAAAACTCGGCGAATACGGAAAAAATATCGTAAACCGTCAGGGTTTCGGCTACGGATTCATTGAATGATACCGATGAAACAGCCTGCCGTACCACTCTCTTTATTCCATACGCGCGGAGTTATCGAAGCCGGATGCGATGAAGCCGGCAGAGGATGTCTCGCGGGGCCGGTATATGCAGCCGCAGTGATTCTGCCGCCCGATTTTACCCATCCGCTACTCAACGATTCCAAGAAACTTACTGAAAAGCAGCGGGAAGTGCTGCGACCCGTGATTGAAGAGAATGCACTCGCCTGGGGAGTGGGAATCGTGACCGCTGAAGAAATCGACAGAATTAATATCCTACGCGCGTCGATTCTCGCGATGCACAGAGCGCTTGAATCACTCGCAGTTCAGCCGGAGCATATAATCGTTGACGGCAACAGATTCACTGCCTACAAGGATATTCCGTTCACTACCATTGTGAAAGGTGATGCTAAGTTTGCCAGCATAGCCGCGGCTTCAATTCTTGCAAAGACCCACCGTGACAGCGCCATGATGCACCTTGCGGAGCAGTATCCGCAATACGGATGGGAGATAAACAAAGGCTATCCGACTGCCGCCCACCGCGCCGCTATCGCCGCCCATGGTCCTTCTCCTTTCCACCGCACTACTTTCCGTCTGTTGAAATAAGAGTCGGTTCGTCAGTGATATCCGGCATATAAAAAATAAGGCTGCCCGAAAGCAGCCGTTTTTATTTTATAGTTGAAGGATAATTACTGAATGTCAAGCGGCATATAATGCTGATAGGGATGATCGCATGCGGGACACTTCACGGGAGGGGTGGTGCCTTCATGCATATAGCCGCATACGAGACAACGCCACATGATAGGCTGATCGCGTTTCCACACTGTGCCGTCCACTACCTGCTGATGGAGCAACGTGAAGCGGTCGAGGTGATGCTGCTCCGCTTCAGCGATAGCGCGGAAATGAGAAGCGATATCCATAAAGCCTTCCTGTTCAGCGATATTTGCGTATGCCTGATAATCCTGAACTCCGCCTACTGCCTCTTCGTTTATGGAAATCTGGAGATTCTCCTCTGTGGTTGTGGGGGGAAGAGCGTCAACGCTCACTGTGCCGGTAACATTGCCTCCGCCGAGCATCTTCAGAAACACCTTGGCATGATGAAGTTCATTATCCGCTGTTTCACGGAAAATCTCACCGATAGGAAAGTAATTCTCTTTGTCAGCCTGCTGTGCGTAATAGGTGTAGCGGGCGTATGACTGAGTTTCGTTGAGGTAGGAGCTCACGATATTTTTTTCGGTCTGAGTACCTTTAAGATTGGGTGTTGCCATCGTAATAGTGATTTAAGTTTGTAACTGTAATATCAACAACCCGCAACCTATAAGGTTCACTTAGTCCTCAAGATAATATGTAAGCGATGTAACCACTCTCACCTTTTTGATATATGGGGTGGTAGGGTCGCGATCCTCGATAGAAAACTGTCCCTGACGCGCCGTCTTGATTTTACCGAGGCGGCTGTTGGAATCTTCGGCAAACTTTTTAGCGGCTTCGCGGGCGTTTTCGGTTGCCTCTGCTATCATTTCCGGCTTGATGGAATTGAGATCTGTATAGTCGTATGATATGCGCGTATTGTAATCGCTCGTGATTGCGATTCCTTTGCTGAAAAGTTCTCCCTGACGGTTGATGAGCGAATGCACCTCTCTGACCTGAGCTGAACTTACGGTGACAACCGAGGTTACGGCATAGTTGTAGGGCAGAGGGTTATTGTTGTAGCGGTCGGTGGTGAGATCCTGCACCGATGGAGCGCCGATGCTGATTTCCTGATCGGTGAGTCCGTTGGATTTCAGAAAGTTTACTATCTGGGCATTGGTATCGGTCACTTTCTGGTAAACTGTGGGCAGATCGTTTCCGACCTCCTTGAACATTATAGGCCAGGTGACCTTGTTGGCGGCTACCTCTCTTTCGGCGAGTCCTTTCACATCCACCACTCTGTCACGCGCGGAGAATGAGGCGATACCGGAACGGAGACATAGCCCGAGGGCGAGGAGTCCGGTGGCAATTAATAGCGCCGCGATTATTGTAGATGATTTTGTGTTCATGTCAGTGTATGTAATTTATTTGTTAAATAATAGCATTGAGTCAATCAGCATACGGTCGTTGCTCAGGCGTGGTATCTTCCGCTGTCCACCGAGCTTGCCGGTACTTTCGAGCCAGTCGTCAAACAGTCCCGGTCTGGCGGTTTCGATTGTAAGCTGTCCGAGGAATATGTCTCCGGAGCGTTTTGCTTGGTAATCGCTGTTTTCGGCTTGCAGGGCGCGGTCAAGTGTGGCGGCGAAACGGTTCATATCTGCCGGAGGAGTGGAGAACTCTATCAGCCACTGGTGATGTCCTTTGGCATTGCCGTGGGTGTAAACCGGAGCAACGGTATAGTCCTTCGCGGCACAGCCTTCAGAAGCACAGGCTGCCGCAAGGGCGGCATCGGTATTATATACCATCACCTCTTCTCCAAATGCGTTGATATAGCTTTTTGTTCTCCCGGCTATGGTGATTTTAACCGGATTTAGCGATTCGATCTTCACCACATCCCCTATCGGATAACGCCATAGACCGTTGCAGGATGTGATGAGAAGAGCATATTTCTTACCCTGCTCTATCTCCCATATCGGCAGAGGGTCGGCAGTAGGAGAGTCTGTAGGGACAAATTCGTAGAATACCCCTGAATCTACTATCAGCAGCATGGAGCGCTCATCCGGATTGCACTGGGCGGCGAAAAATCCTTCTGAGGCGTTATAGTTCTCCCAATACCTCATTTTATCGGTATCGGTAATCGCCTCATACTCTTTTCTATATGGGGCAAAGGAGATACCTCCGTGAAAAAACACCTCTAAATTGCGCCACACTTGATGGATGGAATCCTCTCCACGATAGGCAAGTACCTCATTGAGCACCTTGAGAAACCAGGAGGGTACGCCGGAGATATTGGTGATGTTCTCATGCGCAGACGCTTTGACAAGGGCGGGGAGCTTTTCATGCCAGTCAGCCATGAGCGCTATTCTTTTGGATGGAACGCGCACGAGATTAACCAGAGGATTGATGCAGTCTATTAGAGTTGCAGAGAGATCGCCCACCTTAGCCTGAGAGTTGCCGAGATTCAGTTCGTTAGCATAGCTGCCGCCGAGAATAAATGACTTACCGTCGAAAATACGGCTGTCAGGATACCTGTTCAGATACAATGCAAGCGAATATTGCGCCCCCTTGAAGTGGCAGCCGTTGAGAGCGTCAGCGGTTATCGGTATGAACTTGCTTTTGCCGTCCGAAGTGCCTGACGACTGTGCGAATCTCCGGGTTTTGCCACGCCAGAGCACATTACGCTCTCCCGCAATCATCCTCATCACGTAAGGACGCAGGATATCGTAACCGGTCTGCGGCACCTGATTGCGGAAATCACTATATGAGGCTATTGAGTCGAAACCGTGAAGCCGTCCCCACTCGGTGTCTTTCGCATCATAAACCAAACTGCGGAGCAGTTCTTTCTGAACAGCTTCGGCATCATTTGCCGCAGCGAGACATTTCAGGGCGTTACGGCGAAAAAAAGGTAGCAACAGAGCGGTGCGGTTCATCCGGCTATAATTTTAGCGTCAGTTGGCTGCAAATATATATATTTTTCCCCACCCATCCCCCCACCTGAATCAATCTGAGAATAAAATATGTCGGTGAAATTTGCATAATACAAATGTTGCCACTATCTTTACGCCAACAAAAATTTAATACTATTACACACCTATGAAAAATTTTACATTCGCCAGAAAATGGCA
>CAMWUZ010000021.1 GCA_947177595.1 uncultured Porphyromonadaceae bacterium
GCTCAGATCCTTGTCTCCGAAAGCATAGTCGCCGGTTACGCGCAGTGCGTTTCCGTTCTCATCGGTGATGAACAGGAGCTGCTGATAGTCTTTGCCGGGAGCGGCGGCGTTTGTGCTGTTGTAAGCTCCACGAACCCAGAGCTTACCGGAGATCTTCACCAGATTACCTTCCGGAATATCGGCAAGTGTCTCGGGTTGGATATCCTCAAGCTGGGTATGGTCGATATGGCGGAAGTCGAAATAGGAGAATGGCGCCGCGTAGTCGGCGTAGTGGAATTCCCTTGCAAAAACTCGACCCTGTCCTGAAACTTTCAATCCTTTATATGGAATTGACGCCCAAGTGCCTTCCGGGCTCTGATTCCAGGTGTCAAACAGCTGATATTGCAGCTTGCCGTGAGCATCCTGTCCTTCGATTTCTCCGGCTGTGATTTTAATCGGGAGCTCGGGAGTGAGATATCCGGTGATATTTCCCGGCAGTGAGACCGTGGGTATATCACCGTCAATCTTGATAATGGGCTTAGCCATGGTTTTGGTATTGATCTCATCGGTCTTTCTCACTACGCGAAACACCTTATAGTCTCCCTCGTTGGTGTCATATACGGGCCAAACACCCCCCTCGCTTGGTCCACTTTCCGTGAGAAACATTGACATGACATGAATAACATTCATGGTGCCGTTTGCCGGCAGGTCGCTTGCAGTACCGGTAGGTACCTCAATGCAAGATTTCTCCCATTTCAGACTTTTAGAACTGGTGGTAGGCTTTGTAAAGTCTGTTGTATAGAATATGTAGAACTTGTTTTGCCTGTCAAGTGGCGAAGCACCTTCTGTGCCGCCTTGCTTCTCGGTTTCAATGAAACAGTCTGTTGTACGCATCTCTGACTTCAGATATATACTGGGATTGTATCCGGTATAGTAGATGTAACCCTTCTCCTCGTCATAAGTGATGGTTCCTGCCGTTTCGGAATTCTTGCTTAGTGTGCGCTCGAGATCCAATTCGGGTGGCTGAACTCTATACATAGAGGTCTCGATCACAGTTTCCGCGCTGCTGCCGCCATATTTTCTGAATGCCACCGCACGGATTTTTGTTACTTTAAAAGGATTTTTAGATCCCAGATATATACCTTTGCCCGGTGTGGCTTTCATCCATTCAGTGCTCTCATTGTGTTCGGCGGTTTTATTGAGACTGGTGAGAGTGACAAATTGGGTTGGCGCAGGTATGTCGGGATTAGTGGTGTAGTATATCTCCGCTTTCGGATCTTTCTCAGTGAAAGTGAATACGTTTTTTGCGGCTGTTGGTAGTGTTGTCAGCAACAGCTTTGCATTATCGGTTTCAGTAGGCGGGGTGTATCTGATGCCGTAGTCATGCTCGGCATACTGGTGAACGGCGAAAACAGGTGATGGCGGGGGGAGGGTTGACGGATCCTCATATTCCACCACAATCTCATAAATGAGCACATCGTATGAAAAACCGAATGTCACTTCACCGTCAAGGTTTTCAAATGTAAAGTATCCGTTCCCCTTGATAGTGGGGTATTGTTCAGCCCCGTCCTTGTCTATGTATTTTGCATAGTACTGTGACATAGGTTTATCGATGGTATCGGCTTCTGACATGTAATAATCGTGAAGCGGTTTGGCTCTCTGAGCCTTGATTTTTACACTTTTGAAGGTTCCCTCCTTGGCTGTCAGTACCAGACCATTCTCTGACAGGAAACCGGAACTGGCTACATGTATTCCTCTTTTCTCCGGTCTGTGGTAAGCGGTGTCGCTTGCTGCAATGCGTAAGCGTACAAAACATCCTTTTACCGCGGATGTGTCTTTTTCGGTAGGAGTTGCAACGGTGTGTAATGTAAGGACATCTTTCGGCAAACCGTGATACTGTATGCCATACAGGTTAGGAGTGTTGCCCTGACTAAAGCGCAATGCGGGTTGGTAAACCGGTCCCGGGGCACGTTGACCGCCCACGGTTATGGCTCCAAAGGCGCCCTCCATCCAGGTGGTGACGTAATTCTGGTATTTGTCGAAAGTGCCTAATGCGTATTTGAACTGCATTTCATCGTCCGTGAGTCTTTGATTGGAATAAAACGTCACTTCTCTGGTCTCTGCGTGTGCGAGAGCCGGCGCGATGAGCATCAAAGTCAGTACTAAAGGTAAAAACTTTCTCATGTTGAATATTCTTGTGTATTGATTTTGTATAATAGCGCAAAATTATAAAAAATATTATGTGATAACACACATTAATGTAAAAAAAAATCATCAGGTTGTTCCGTAGGAACAGATGCGTGATGCCCGGTCGGCTCTCCCGATAGGTATGATTTGGGTGAGATATGTGGTGCTGAAAATGAGTAAGTTGTAAAATTCTTGAAAAATTTTTGCAAAATAATTTGGTTTGTTGCCATGAATAGCATTATCTTTGCAAAGTCAAAAGATGACAAACCAAATTATCCTTAATCTTATAATATCTAAATTATGGCAAACAACACAGACAATCAGAACAAATCCGATGTGCGCGCGCTGATTGACAAGGCGGAGAAAGAGGCGTATCGCAAGGGATTTAACGCCGCGGCTTCGGCGCATATACAGCGTCAGCACGGCATCTGGGCTCCCGCGCCCCGTGTGCCTGACGAGAGCGAGGTGGCGATGGGTGACGACTCTATAGAGTGCATAGTGCTCGGTGCGTGGGATGCATGAGAAAAATCACGAATTGCTTTAAGAATAAAAACCTTTTAACTTAGTATTAATCAATAAACTATGGAAAATAATGTAAATATCACACCCGGCTTTGCCGGCGGTGAGCATATCACAGACGGACCGCTCACCACAACAGTTGTAGAACAGATTACTCCCGGTCTCATCAAGAACGATGTTGACGAGCGTGTGATCAAACTGAAGCCTATGGCTACTCCGGTAGATCAGATTTCGCGGATGATAGGCGCGCGGAAGTGCAAGAGCATGATAGTGGAGTATTACAGCGTTGATACCAAGAAGCCTACCACCCGTATGATGGGGTCGCTTACGGCAACCGATACGGTTCATCCCGGAGGAAAGGCTATCTATATCATCACCACTCAGGATGACAATGCGTTTTCGGTGTCTGACACCATCCTGGTGCCGGGAGTAAACGGTGTCAAGGCGCAGGATATGTCGGCGGCTACCGGTCTGGTGCTCTATGTGACTGAGGTGGTGGATAAGAACAAAATCAAGGTGATAGCCGTGAACGGCGAGGAGGACGGCACTGTAAAGGGTTCTATACCCAACGCCACTCTGGTGAGGATGGCGCGTGCCGCCGGCGAGCTTGACGTGCTCACTCCGCAGTATGAGGCGCTGCCTAAGAAGAGCCGGAACTACTGTCAGATATTCAAGGCTCAGGTAGAGCAGAGCCATATCATGCGGCAGAGCGCCAAAGAGGTTGGCTGGTCGTTTGTCGATCAGGAGGAGGTTGCGATCACCGACATGAGAATGTGTATGGAAAAGAGCTTTATGTTCGGAAGCATGGCGCGCATCATGCAGGGTGAGAGAGGCGACGAAATCATGTTTACCGGCGGTATCTGGAGCCAGGCTGAGAATTCTGTAAGCTACCGCGAGGGTGAGATTACGGCGGAGAAGATTACCGAGATAATGAAGAAAGCCTTTACCGGCAGTGCCTCCGGCTCGAGCAGGAAGATTCTCTTCGCGGGCTCGTCGCTGATCTCCGACATCAGCAATCTCGATGCTACGAGAGTGCTTGCCGCCAAGGATAAAGTGACGCACTGGGGCATCGACTTCAACGAGATTCACAGCAAGTTCGGCACCCTGCTGGTGATTTATTCCGAGGTGTTTGACCAGTGTGAGCACGCCCGCGACGGACTGATTGTAGATCCCGAATATCTCACCAAGTATGTACAGCAGCCCATGAAAGCCGAGAAAATCGACATGAAGATGGTGGGCACGCGAAATACCGAGGCGGTGGTGATTACCGAGGCGAGCTGCCTCGTGCTCCGCAACCCTAAGACACATACCAGAGTGGTGTTCAAGGATTGAAATAAACCTTTATGACCTTTATCGGAATTGACTATGAACACACACGTCACATTGATGACCCTTGAGGAAATTCTCACCCGCTGGAAACTGCTCCACGGGTGGGAGCCCCTCGGCGGAATCGCCACGGCAACCACTCCCGGGCTCGACGATATGCTTGCGGCGGAAATCGACGGTTGGTATAACACCATGCTTGTCACCCTTGAGCCGGAGTTGCTTCCGCATGGCGAGTTTGCGGCAGCTGCGGTAGTGTCGCAGAGCGGAGCCGGTTACGCATCGGTGAGGCTTCCTCCGCAGTGTCTCCGCCCCGTGTCGGTGAAGCTGGCGAGTTGGAGCGCTCCCGCGGCTGTGAGAGAGCAGAGCGCGGAGCTGACCCTGAGGCAGCACAATCCCTTCACCGCCGCCACCGGGCGCTCGCCTGTGGCGATGCGCCGACCGGACGGCACCCTGGCGCTCTATCCCGGCATCTGTGGCGATGATGACCGGATAGAGTCGCTCACCGGAGTGACCGCACCGGAAAAAGACGTTTACCGCCTCACACCCGCCATGCTGGCGGCTATCGCAGACAATGATTTTATCACTAATCTAAAGAAAATAAACAGACTATGAACACACTATCGGAATCACAACAGGAAGGCCGCAGATTTCTCAATCTCGCTTTCGACGCCTGGAAAGGGGCGCAGCATCTCAGGGAGGGCAGAAAGAGATTCATGAAATTTACCTTCGGCGACCAGTGGTCAGACATAACCGTCACCCCTATGGGTGAGATTCTCACCGAAAAAGAGTGGGCGACACGCTCCGGAGCGCGTCCTCTCACCAACAATCTTATCCGCAGGGCTGTGAAAACCGTTGTGGGTGTGTTCAGAACCAATCACCCCAAGTCGTTTACACGCCGTCTCAGAGACACTCTGCGCCTGAACAATATCACCGAGCTCGATTCAAGGGCGTTTGAGGAGTTTCTGATTTCTGGGTGCGCGATCCAGAGGGTGATAAGCGAACGCCGACCCGCCGGCAACGGCATCTGGGTTGACAATGTGGCGCCTGACCGGTTTTTCGTAAACCGTTTCAGCGACCCGCGCGGAATAGACATCGAACTGATAGGTATGATTCACGACATGAGCACCGCAGAGCTCCACAGCCGGTTCAGTATGAAGAAAGATCAAGTGCGCCGGAATCCCGGGCAAAATTCCTCGGATGCTCTACCTATATCATTCGCCGACAGAGATTTCGAACCGTTTTTCACTCCCGCGCAGGGCAAGCACAGGGTCATCGAGGTGTGGACCCTCGAAAGTATGGATGCCGTCAAGGGTTTCGACCCGGTGTCAGGCTCGTTTTTCATGGCTCACGGCAGGCGCAGGGGCAAGCTGCAGCGCATCAACCGCCGCAGGAAAAGCACCGACAGGATTGCTTATACCGACTTTCACACAGTGCGCTGGGTGTGCAGGTGGATAAGCGCCGACGGAGTGCTGCTCGACAAGTATATCTCGCAGTTTCCCCACAGTTCCTACCCGTTTGCCGTAAAATTCTATCCGCTCACCGACGGCAGGGTGCACCCATTTATCGAGGATATAATCGACCAGCAAAAGTATATCAACCGCATGATTACCCTTATCGACTCGATAATGAGTACGAGTGCCAAAGGGGTGCTCCTCTTCCCGGAGGACAGGAAGCCGAACGGTATGTCGTGGATCGATATAGATACCTTGTGGGGCGACTGCCGCGGAGTGATACCGATCAAGTCATCGACCCGCACCAACGATATGCCTGTGCAGATCACCACCAGCGGCGCTACCGCGGACGCCCACAAGCTGCTGGGCACGCAACTCGACTTGATGAAGCACATATCCGGTGTGTCTCCCGCTCTTTCCGGCGAGACCGTCAGCTCCCACGACTCCGCCTCGCTCCAGACTATGCTGCGGGAGAACTCGCAGTATGCCCTCGCCGACATATTCGGTGCCTTTGAATCCTTTATCGAAGCACGAAACAACCTTGTTGAAACCACAGAACTATGATAACACTCACCATACCCGCAATCTGCGCGGACATTTATGCCCGCTCCGCTCTCCATCATCTCGACCCCGCCACCACTCCCACGCTCCTCACCGCCGACAGCGCGCCCGCGCTCGAGCAGCTCGTGTCGGCGGAGCTGGATACCCTCGCGCTCATTCTTGACGCTACAGTGACCCATGCAGGCTCCACCGCCACGGTGAATCTCCGCCTCATCCCCTCCGCCAATCCCGGCGCGGTAGCGTCCGCCCTCGAGCGATACATCGCCCTGCGCATCCTCGCCGAGGCGGTGTTCTCCACCGAGCCGCGCTATGCAGAGACTCTTCTCGCCGCCGCCGACTCCACCCTCAATATGCTGCGATGCTTCGTGGCATCGGTGCGCACCTCTTTTCACCGCCGCATACCCCACTACTTCGTGCTCTTTCCGCTTTTTTCACTACTTTTGTGGTGAAAACAAGCTGAAAAATGGATAGATCACAATTTGAAATAATGGCACCCGTAGGCAGCTTCGAGGCTTTGCATGCAGCTATAGAAGCCGGCGCGGACGCCATATACTTCGGAGTGCAGGGGCTCAATATGCGCAATCGCTCTTCGGCAAACTTCACCATAACTGACCTGCGCAATATCATCGCCACTTGCAACGGGGCAGGGGTGAAGACCTATCTCACGGTCAACACCATTATATATGATGAGGATATCGCCGCGCTTGACGAAACACTCACCGCTGCTGCAGAAGCGGGAGTGTCCGCCGTCATCGCCTCCGATATCGCCGCCATAACCGCCGCGAGAGCCAAGGGTATAGAGGTGCATATATCCACCCAGTGCAATATATCCAACACCGCGGCAGTGAGATACTACGCTAAATGGGCAGACACTGTAGTTCTTGCCAGAGAGCTGAATCTCGACCAGGTGAAGGCTATATCCGAAGCCATAGATGCCGAGCCGATACTCGGTCCCGCCGGCAAGCCGGTGAAAATCGAGATGTTTTGCCACGGTGCCCTCTGTATGGCTGTGTCCGGCAAATGCTATCTGAGCCTCCACACACTCAACTCCAGCGCAAACCGTGGAGCCTGCGCCCAGATATGCCGCCGCGCATATTCCGTGACCGACAGGGATACCGGCGAGCAGCTTGAGGTGGAAAACAAATATATAATGTCGCCCAAGGATCTGAAGACAATCCATTTCCTTAACAAGATGGTGGATGCCGGAGTGACAGTGTTTAAGATAGAAGGACGCGCGAGAGGTCCCGAGTATGTATATACCGCGGTCAAGGCATACGACACAGCTCTACGCGCCATCTGCGCCGGCACATTCACCCCGGAGCTGCTTGAAAGTCTCGAGACAGAACTCGCCAAGATTTTCAACCGCGGCTATTGGGACGGCTACTACCTCGGGCAGAGGCTCGGGGAGTGGAGCGCAAAATACGGCTCTTCGGCAACAAGGGTGAAGAAATATACAGCCAAAGCTGTGAAATATTTCTCGAAACTCGGAGTAGCGGAATTTCTCATAGAGGATGGCTCGCTCAGTGTAGGTGACGAGATTATAATAGCGGGACCCACTACGGGTGCGATTATAACGACCGTTTCAGAAATCAGGGTCGATCTCAAGCCGGTGACCACTGCCGTGAAAGGGCAAAGTATCTCGATACCCGTACCGGCAAAGGTGCGTCCGTCAGACCGCCTGTACCTCTGGCTCCCTACCGCGTGACGACCTTATTGACCCTATAAAAACAGCGGAGGCTGCATCACTGATGCAGCCTCCGGATGTTTTAGCTGAACGCGTATTTACGCTTCTGCCGGAGCTACGCTGATAAATCTTCTGCCGTTTTTGCCGGTAGAGAATACAACTGTTCCGTCGATAAGAGCATAAATGGTGTGGTCTTTGCCCATGCCGACATTATCGCCGGGATGATGCACTGTGCCACGCTGGCGCTTGATGATGTTGCCTGCTTTGGCGCTCTGACCACCGAAAATCTTAACTCCGAGTCGTTTGCTTTCTGACTCACGGCCGTTCTTAGAACTACCTACACCTTTCTTATGTGCCATTTCTTTAAGATTTTTAGAGGATTAAGCAACAACTTCTTTGATTAACACTTTGGAGAAGAACTGGCGGTGACCGTTTTTGCGGCGATAGCCTTTGCGACGTTTCTTCTTGAAAACAATCACTTTGTCTCCTTTTACCAGCGGGGTGAGAACTTCACATACCACCTTTGCGCCGTCAACGAGAGGAGCGCCTACTTTTACGGCTCCATCTACATCTGAAAGAAGAACTCGGTCAAATTCTACCTTGTCTCCCTCTTTGGTGTTTTCACCAAGGTAATGAACATACAGGAACTTGTTGGGCTCTGCCTTGAACTGCTGTCCCTGGATTTCTACAATTGCGTACATCCTGTTATAGGTTTTACGGTTATTCCCGCGGGCGGCACTTCCAATCGGCGGAATTGCACTTAACCGGAGCCCGACGAGCAAAATTCGGCGGCAAAGGTAGTGATAATTATTAGTAATGCAAAATTCATAATACATAATTAATAAATTGCCGAAGATTTTACTAACTTTGCGTCAGTTTCCCAAGCATGACGACCTGATGACCATCACCAAAAGCATAAGCGAGGAAAAAGTAGCCGCGGTCAAGAAAATGATTGAGGCGAGCCGCAGAATTGTGATTACCTGTCACAAGACTCCGGACGGTGATGCCCTCGGCTCGAGTCTCGCACTGGCGGCAGTGCTTGCCGGTGACCGCAAGTATGT
Organism: uncultured Porphyromonadaceae bacterium; assembly: GCA_947177595.1. Taxonomy (GTDB): domain Bacteria; phylum Bacteroidota; class Bacteroidia; order Bacteroidales; family Muribaculaceae; genus Paramuribaculum. Next base: position 8,769 of record CAMWUZ010000021.1, read on the forward strand.
TCACGTTGTCACTCCGGACACTCCCCCGAAAATCCTGAAATTTCTTCCGGGTGCCGATCATATTGTCATTGCAAGCCGGTTTCATGAGCGCGCCAAGCACCTCCTCGATACCGCCGATCTGGTGTTTTGCCTCGACTACAACGCGCCCATGAGGGTTGATCGCCTTGAACCGCTGCTCATGGAAAGCCCCGCGCCGAGAATCATGATAGACCATCATCTCGATCCGGCTGATTTCACTGATATAGCTATATCCAGCCCCGAGGAGTCAAGCACCTGCGCGCTGCTTTACAGGCTCCTCTATCAGATGGGATGGGCGGGAAAGATTCATGCTGATGCGGCAACCTGCATCTACACCGGAATGCTCACCGACACCGGTAATTTCTCCTATAATTCCAACAATCCCGATCTCTATCTTATCATCGCCCGGCTCCTCACCACAGGCATCAACAAGGACGAGATATATAATACGGTGTGGAATACCAACAGCGTCAACCGGCTGCGCATCTGCGGCTACTCCATTTACCGCAAGATGCATCTTTTCCCTGAATACTCGCTGTCGCTTATCTGCCTGAACCGCGGCGAGCTCAATGAGTTCGACTATGTGAAAGGCGATACCGAAGGGCTTGTCAACAAGCCTCTTAGCATTCCCGGTATAGTTTGGAGCGTGTATATGAGGGAGGATAACAAGGAATATATAAAGGTGTCGATGCGAAGCATCGGCAACTTCCCCGTGAATACGATATGCGAAAAGCTGTATGGCGGAGGAGGGCATCTCAATGCCGCCGGAGGAGAGTTTCACGGCACTATGAGGGAGGCTGCCGAAAAACTGTTCCTCATGTTGCCAGAGATTAAGGCTTACTTGGAAAAAAGCGCAAACGAATAAGATTAAAAAAAATACTATCTCGATATGAAGAATAAATACATAAGCAGATTTCTTGCGGTCGCTCTGATGGCGGTGTGTGCAACCATACAGTCGTGCAGCGACAAAAAGAGCTATGCCGAGCTGCTCCAGGATGAAAACAAGGCGGTCAATGTGTTTCTCGCAGACCATCGTGTTGCCGAAGCACTCCCCGAAGGCAATAAATTTGAAACCGGCGACAACGCTCCATATTATCCGCTTGACGACGAAGGCAACCTGTATATGCAGGTCATTGAGGTCGGTGACGGACCGATGGCGCAGGACGATCAGATCGTATATTTCCGATTCAGAAGAACCAATCTCAGCTTGTATCCCATAATGAGCTGGGATGGAAACAGCGACAATATCGAATTGGGCGACCAGTCTTTCCGCTACAAAAACACCTCGCTCCAGTCATCGGTGCAGTGGGGCTCCGGTGTTCAGGCGCCCCTCGAATATCTGCCTCTCAACAGTCAGGTGCGTCTGGTGGTGAAATCGCAGTATGGCTGGACAAGCGAGATTGCATATGTGATTCCGTTCCTTTATGAAATCCGTTACTTACCCGGAAAAATTTAATCAAATCAAGATATGTCTCTAATCAAATCAATTTCAGGTATCCGCGGCACTATCGGCGGAGCGCCGGGTGAAGGACTTTCGCCTCTCGATATCGTTAAGTTCACAGCGGCTTATGCCACTTTTATCCGCAAAACCACTACAAAGACAAGCAATGTCATTGTGGTTGGACGCGATGCGCGCCTCAGCGGGGAGATGGTGAGCGGAATCGTTGTTTCAACTCTTTGCGGAATGGGATTCGATGTAGTTAATATCGGACTCGCTTCAACTCCTACGACGGAGATTGCCGTTACTGCCGAAAACGCCTGCGGCGGCATCATCATCACCGCAAGCCACAACCCGGTGCAGTGGAACGCCCTCAAGCTACTCAACGAAAACGGCGAGTTTCTCAACGATGCCCAGGGCAAGGAGGTGCTTGCTATCGCTGCCGACGACTCATATACTTTCGCTCCCGTCATGGAGCTCGGTCACGAGCAGATCAACACCACATACAACCGTCGCCATATCGACTCGGTGCTCGCTCTCGACCTTGTTGATTTCAAGGCTATCGCTGATGCTGACTTCACCGTGGCTGTAGATGCCGTTAATTCTGTCGGCGGCGTGGTGATTCCTCAGCTTCTGAAAGCACTCGGCGTGAAAAACGTCATAGAGCTCAACTGCGAGGCTACCGGTAAATTCGCTCACACACCGGAACCAATCCCCGAAAACCTCACCCAGATTTCAGACCTCATGAAAGAAGGTCGCGCAGATGTCGGCTTTGTGGTTGACCCGGACGTTGACCGCCTCGCGATCGTTATGGAAAACGGTGAGATGTTCGTTGAGGAATATACCCTTGTGGCTATCGCAGACTATGTGCTTTCTCAAACACCCGGCTCTACCGTGAACAACCTCAGCTCATCACGCGCACTCCGAGATGTTACGGAGCGCCACGGATGCTCGTACAGCGCCAGCGCGGTCGGTGAGGTGAATGTCACCACCAAGATGAAGGAAACCGGTGCGGTGATTGGCGGCGAAGGAAACGGCGGTGTCATCTATCCCGCAAGCCACTATGGTCGCGATGCTCTCGTAGGCGTGGCTCTGTTCCTCACCCTCCTTGCCAAGAGCGGTAAGAAAGTGAGCGAGCTCAAGAAAACATATCCCGCTTATGCCATCGCCAAGAATAAAATTGAGCTCACTCCCGAAATCAATGTAGATGCTATCCTTGAAGAGGTGAAAAAGCGCTACTCTTCAGAGAAAATCACCGATATCGACGGTGTGAAGATTGATTTCGCCGATTCATGGGTTCATCTGCGCAAGAGCAATACCGAGCCTATCATCCGCATCTACTCGGAAGCCGCTACCATGGAGGCTGCCGATGAGCTTGCGCGCCAGATAAAGGATGTAATCGCTTCCATGACTGCGTGAAACATCTCGTAACCGCATTACTCGCATCACTGCTGCTTATGCCGGCGTATCCGGCAAGGGCGGCAGTGCCTGCTTTAGCCGACTCGGCTATGGCGTTTGTGGCTGTTCCCGTGGCGCATCTGCGCGAAAAACCGGCGCATTCGTCCGAAATGGTGTCGCAGGCGCTCCTCGGCACTCCGGTGTGTGTCACCGACACGGTTGGGGAATGGATAGCCGTAATCCTTCCAGATTCCTATCCCGGATATATCAGCTCTTCATCGCTCGTGGCTGTGTCGCCTGATGATTTCGCCCGTTGGAAATCCTCCGATAGGGTGATTGTAACCGCACCCGCCACTGTGGATGTTGTTGCCGATACGGTTCGCGGCGGCAGAATCACCTATCTGATGAACGGCACTGTTGTGTGCGGTCACTCTGATCCGGGCAGCGGTTATTTCGCTGTGACTATGCCGGACGGCGGCAGCGGTTATATTCCGCAGAATGCGGCGATGCCTTTCCCCGGGGCGTTTTCGCGATATACTGATACTGACATTGTGCTGTCCACCGCCTCGCTTGCGCTCGGCGCACCATATCTATGGGGCGGTACCACTCTGCTCGCTCCCGACTGCTCCGGCTTGGTGAAAAGAGCTTATTTCGCTGCCGGACTTCTATTGCCGCGCGATGCCTCGCAGCAGGCGCTTGCAGGCATTGAGATTCCTTTATCCCGACCCGATCTCTGGAAGAGGGGAGACCTTCTCTTTTTCACCAACGATGCCGGTACCAAAATCACCCATGTGGCGATCTATGACCGTCGCGGGCGTTTCATTCACTCCTCCGGCAAGGTTTTCATCGCATCCGTCTATCCTGAGGATGACCTCTATATTCCACGTCGCGTAGCGCGGGTGGTGCGCATTGCCGGTTGCGAGGATACTCCGGGGATTATACGTCTCACTTCTCATCCGTGGTATTTCTGACATGAAGAGGGCTGTGTTGGTTTTCATGCTGGCTATGGCGGTTTCAATGTCCGCTTTCGCGCAGACTCAGCCTGAGCCTCATGCGAAGAGATATTATCTTGATGATGTGGCGCAGTTTGTTCCCACTATCGCTAATTTCGGTCTGAGCGTATGCGGAGTGAAGCCAAAGCATGACTGGCGGGAGCGTATTGCTCTTACCGCCACCTCGATGATTATCTGCGAGGGAGTCACCTACGCGCTGAAATATACCGTTCACTCCACGCGCCCTGACGGTACTGACAATCATTCTTTCCCGTCGGGACATTCGGCGCGCGCTTTTCGCGGAGCCGAGATGCTTCGGTCGGAATATGGCTGGGGCTGGGGTACCGGAGGCTATGCCGTGGCGGTAGGTGTTGCCGCGCTTCGCATTCATCACCGCCGGCACCGTTTCGGCGATGTAGCCGCAGGAGCCGCCATCGGTTTTCTGAGTGCCCGCGCCGCCTATATTATTCTGCCGCTTGAGAGGAAGCTCTTTGGCTGGAACCGCTCGGAAGTCACAGCGGTTGCCGCTCCGTCGTGGTCACCAGAAACCCGCACATTCTCTCTCGCCGCATCCATCACTTTCTGATAAGCATGAGGCAATTCTTATGAATTGGAATAAAAATGGGTGGTAAGATATTGTGTAAATAACGAGAAATCACTACCTTTGCAGCCGATTATGCCCGAAAAATAATCAACGGAGCATCTGCGGCGCAGTCATTGGCCTGTACTGCGGCGTGTGTGTTCTATTTAAAAACTTATTAATTAACTATTTAAAAGTGGATACTTTAAGCTACAGAACTGAAACTCCCAACGCAAAGAGCGTTGAGCACGGGTGGGTGGTTATCGATGCCACCGACCAGGTTCTTGGTCGTCTTTGCGCTAAAGTCGCCAAGATTCTCCGCGGCAAGTATAAACCTTGCTATTCGCCCAACATTGAATGCGGCGACAATGTCATCATTATCAATGCCGATAAGGTGCGCCTCACCGGTAAGAAAATGACCGACCGTATTTATCTTTCTTACACCGGCTATCCCGGCGGACAGCGTCAGACCACTCCCGAAGTGCTGATGAAGAAAGCTCAGAACAAGCATCTCAAACCCGGCTACAACCCCTTGTTCATCAAAGTGATGAAAGGTATGCTTCCCAAAAACCGCCTCGGTCGCCGCATTATTGAGAATATGCACGTTTACAATGGTCCCGAGCATCCCCACGAAGCTCAGAACCCCAAAGTTATCGATATTAACAAACTTAAATAAGCCTACAGAATGGAAACAGTAAATGCAGTAGGTCGCCGCAAAGCAGCTGTGGCTCGCGTAATCCTCAAGGAAGGCAACGGCGCCATCACTATCAACCGTCGTCCGCTCGAGGTTTATTTCCCCTCTTCTATTCTTCAGTACATCGTCAAGCAGCCCCTGAGCCTTCTTGACGTAGCTGAAAAATATGACATTCACGTGAATCTTGACGGTGGCGGCTACAAGGGACAGGCTGAGGCTCTTCGTCTCGCTATCGCCCGCGCGCTCGTTAAAATTAACCCCGAAGACAAGAGCGCTCTCCGCAAGGAAGGCTTCATGACCCGTGACCCCCGCTCTGTCGAGCGTAAGAAACCCGGTCAGCCCAAAGCCCGCAAGCGCTTCCAGTTCTCAAAGCGTTAATCTATCGGCTGCTTGACCATATAAAAGCGAAGTGTTTAGAATCTAAATCATGCGGATGGAATTATTCCCTACCGTGTGGTTGAATTCAAAAGAAAGTAAACAATCAATAACAACAAAAAATGTCAACACCTAATTTTGACCAACTTTTAGAAGCAGGTTGCCATTTCGGTCACCTCAAAAGAAAATGGAATCCTGCTATGGCGCCCTATATCTTCATGGAGCGCAACGGTATCCACATCATAGACCTCTACAAGACAGCTGCAAAGCTGGATGAGGCAGCAACCGCGCTCAAGAGCATTGCCAAGAGCGGCAAGAAAGTGCTCTTCGTAGCAACAAAAAAACAGGCCAAACAAGTAGTTGCCGAGAAGGCTCAGGCAGTAGGTATGCCCTATGTTATCGAGCGCTGGCCCGGCGGTATGCTCACCAACTTCCCCACCATCCGCAAGGCTGTCAAGA